>JABCZE010000095.1 GCA_013289785.1 Vulcanimicrobiota bacterium
CGCGTAAAGGACGGCGGCATAGAGTCCCAGCGCCAGCATCGCGCCGGCGAATCCCCACTCTTCTGCAAGCACCGTGAAAATAAAATCTCGCGAGTGTTCGGGAACGAAGTTCAACTGCGTTTGCGTCCCGTGGTAGAGGCCTCGGCCGAACCATTCGCCGTTTCCAACTGCGATTTTTGACTGCGCGAGGTTGTAGCCGGAGCCTTCGGGATCGGCCTTGGGGTTGAGGAAGACGAAGAGCCGTGCGCGTTGGAAGGGTTTGAGAACGGCACTGGTACCAACGGCCGCCGCGCCGACGACGAGCATTGCCAGTGCGTAGATCGCAAAGTCGCCGAGTTTTGGCAGGGCGAGAAAGAGTTCCACCGTGAGTACCGCGACCAACACCAGCGAGGTGCCGAGGTCCGGCTGCTTGAGAATGAGGAGCGCGGGCAACGCGACGGTCGCCAGCGGCAGCCAGAGGTCTTGCAGATTCTCATACCGGCGGCGGCAGAGCACTGCGGCCAGTGCGATTGCGACCGCAAGCTTTGCCGGCTCCGACGGTTGGAAGGTTCCCAGCGGTCCCAGCGAGATCCAGCGCTGCGCGCCCAAGGCGCTGTGGCCGCCGCGCAAGATGAAGAGCAGCAGCAAGAGATCGAGAATATACAGTGCCGGAGCCCAGCGTTGCCAGTTTCGGTAATCGACCAACGACAGGCCCACCATCAGCGTCACGCCGAGCAGCAGGTAAAGCATCTGCTTTTTGAACTCGCTGCCGGCGTCGCCGGCATGCAATCCGGCCGAGCGAATGCAAACCAACCCGATCAATGCGATCAGGATGCCGGCAAGAGCCAGCATCCAGTTGAAGTTTCGGACGTAGCGCCGCGCCCCGCCGCTATTTGCAAGCACCGCCATGGATCCTCGAAGTTTCCTTGGCGGTAAGCTAAATCTTTTAGTTTGCGGCGGCGGAAGCCGGGGTGGCGGAAGCCGGCGCGGCGTTCGTACCGGCTGCCTTCTTCGAGGTGCGTTTGCGGCGCTTGCGGACGCGCGGCGGCGCGGCGTTGGGCGGCGCGCCATTGGCTGCGACAGGCGGTTGTACGCTCGCCACTGGCTCGGGCACAGGCACGAGCGTGAGGCTTGGGTTCGGACGGTTAACGGAAAGAATGGGAATATTTGCCAGCATCGCCAGCGCGCTGTCTTGTCGTTCGAAGTTGACCTCGATCTTGTCGCGATCGACCTCGACGTGGCGCGAGATCACGTCGACCAGGTCTCGCTTCATCGCTTCGATCAACTCCGGTGCCAGTTCGAGATGATCGGTCATTAAGACCAGCCTCAAACGTTCCTTCGCGGTAGCGCTCGAGCCGGACTGTCCGAAGAGCTTCTTTAGGAACTCGATCACGCGCGTTTCCCTCCAAAGAGCGAACCGACACGTTCCAAGATCGTCACCTTTGCGGGCGCCGGCATCGGCGCGGGCACGTCTTCTCCGGCGACGCGTGCGGCGATCGCGTGGTAGGCGGCTCCGGTCGGCGTATCTTTGCGCAAGGCAAGCGGTTCTCCACGGTTCGTCGTTACGATGATCTCGGGCTCGTCGGCGATCACGCCGAGCAGCGGCAAGCGCAGGATGGCATTGACGTCCTCGACGGAAAGCATCTTGCCTTTCTTCACGAGGTTGGGACGCAACCGGTTGATGACCAGCTGCGGCCGAAAGCGATTGCCGAGCAGACCGACGACGCGATCGACGTCGCGCACGGCGGCCACTTCGGGCGTACAGATGACGATCGCCTCGTCGGCGCCGGCAACTGCGTTGCGGAAACCCAGCTCGATGCCGGCGGGACAGTCGATCAGCACGTAATCGAAGCGTTCCCGCAAACTCGAAATCAGCGCTTTCATCTTCGCCGTTTCCACATCGTCCTTTTCGCGCGACTGCGCCGCCGCGAGTAGAAAGAGCGATTCGCTGTGCTTCCCGGGCACCAGCGCTTCGTCGAGCGAAACGCGCTCTTCGAGGACGTCGAGCAGGTGGTGCTTGACGCGGCTTTCCAAACCTAAGACGATATCCAAATTTCGAAGGCCGACGTCGGCATCGACCAAGACGACTCGCGCTCCGCGATTTGCCAGGGCCGTCCCGAGATTCGCAGTCGTCGTCGTCTTTCCAACGCCGCCCTTTCCCGAAGTTAGAACGATCGCGCGTCCCAATCGGGCAGCCGGAGCGCTGGATTGGACTTCTTTTTCCTCTTGCACGGTCTGTGGTTGATGCACGCGCTACCCCGCTTTCAACGCGTCGATGAGACGCCCGAAGAAACTTTGGCCGTCGAAGTTGGTGAAGGGCACGATTTCGCCTTCCAAGCGGCGAGCGATTTTGTCGTAGATCGCTGCCAGGCGATTGGACTCGTTGAGGACGATCGGCTCGCCGCGGTTGGTGGTGTCGATGACCTCTTCGTCGTCGGGCACGACGCCCAAGAGTTCGATCGCCAGCACTTCGCACACATCCTCCACCGAGAGCATGTCGCCGCTGCGAACCATTTCCGGGCGCAGCCGGTTCACGATCAACCGAATCGGCTTGCCTTCATCGGCGATCTTTCCCACGACGCGATCGGCGTCTCGAATCGCGCTGACCTCCGGAGTCGTGACGACGATAGCCTCGCTCGCTCCCGCGACGGCGTTGCGAAAGCCCGTTTCGATGCCCGCCGGACAATCGATCAGCACGTAATCGGCCTGTTCGGCGGCCAGCTCGACGATCGCGCTGAACTGCGCGGCGGTGATCGCTTCTTTTTCGCGCGTCTGTGCGGCGGGTAGGATCGACAGCGATTCGAAGCGCTTGTCTTTGATCAGGGCCTGGCGCAGCTGACAGCGCCCCTCGGCAACTTCGACCAAATCGAAGACGATGCGCTTTTCCAGCCCGAGGACCAAATCCAAGTTACGCAATCCGATGTCGGCGTCGATCAAGATGACGCGCTGCCCGCGCTTCGCCAGCGTCGCCCCCAGATTCGCCGTGGTCGTCGTCTTGCCGACGCCGCCTTTACCGGAGGTCAGAACGATCTTGCGCGCGCTCACGTCGAAGCAACCCCGGAGTCTTCAAGCTCCCCGAGACGGTCGAGCGTGAGGACCATGATGCGCCCGTCGCGAGCGACCGCGGCCTCGGGCACAGGTGCCGAACGCCGTTTGGGTTCTTCATCGGCGGCAATCGAAGTCGCGATGCGAAGCTGCGTCGGCGCCAGGTCCAGCGCGAAGATCCGCGCGCTGTCGTCCCCCTGTGCGCCCGCGTGCGCGATGCCCCCCAGCCGTCCGAACACGAGGATGTCCCCGGTGGCTATCAGCTCGGCGCCGGGATTTACGTCGCCGACGACGACGATGTTGCCGGTATGATGGAGCACCTGACCGCCTCGCAAGGTCGCCGCGTAGTAGAGCGTGCTCGGAACCGCTTCGACCACATGAAGCGCCGTCGCGGAACGTGCCGGCGGCGGATCGGGCGCCAGACGCGGGACGCTTGCCTCGCCGCGCCTGCGGCGGGCAGCAATGTCGTTTCGGGCGCCGGCGAAGTCGGCGACGAGCGAGCGCGCCGCGTCGGAGAGCGCCACCTCCTCGCGAGGCCGCATGGCCCGGCGCCGCTCGAGCTCCGCCCGCGGCGATTCGAACGTCAGCCCGTCTCGTTGCGCCAAGCTTTCGAGTCCGGCGTCGAATCCCGCGACGCCGCGCAAGGCGATGCCAGCGCCGTCGAGGATCTCCCGAAGCCGCTGCAGATCGTCGGCCGAGGGGGACTCGGCACCGAAGTTTACGACCGCGCTGGCGCCGCGATAGAAGCTAGGCTGCTCGGTAAGCCGAGCCTGCAGATCCGCAAACCCATCGGCCAGGTCATGGGGCGACAACGTCACTTCGAGGCCGTCCCGCCTCCCTCGCAAGAGTGTCACGCTACGCTCTCCGAGAAGAATGGGGGGCATCCCCTTGTTCGTCCACAAACGACTCGCAAGTTCTTGACGTTGTCCACATATAATACACAGAGATCAGGCGTAACCTCCAGGCAGGCCGTTCGGTAGAGGAAAGTACATCGCATGCTGCGTCGCACCGTTCCCATTTTCGTGATCGTCTCGCTCCTGTGTGCCATATGCCCGGCACCCAGCGCTGCAATGTCGACTCAAGCCGAGATCGCCTTGGGTCAATCGGAGGACCAGCAGATCGTTGCCAGCAGCGTCATCGAAACCGATCCGCTGCTCAACGCCTACGTCCAAGGCGTCGCCGGAAACCTTTGGAATCAGGTCCAGCGCAAAGACGTTCCCTATTCCGTCAAAATCATCAAGGACAGTCAGGTCAACTCGTTCGCGACCGTAGGTGGCTTCGTCTACGTCAACGAGGGCTTGATCGACTTCGTCCAATCGGATGACGAGCTGGCGGGTGTGATGGGTCACGAAACCGGCCACATCGAGCGCCGCCACGTTCTCACTGCCAACTCGAAGGCAGAGATTCTCGACATCTTGTTCGGGATCGCGTCGATCTTTTCGCCGATCCTGTACGAGTTCGGCGGGCTCGCCGAAGCGGGACTGATGGCCAAGGTCTCACGAGAGGATGAAATCCAAGCCGACCGCTACGGGCTGCTGCTCATGTCGCGGGCCGGCTACGATCCCGAGGCGATGGTAACGGTCATGGCGCATCTTGGCGTTCTGCAAGACGAGCACGACGACGCCGTCAGTAAGTATCTCGAAGATCACCCCGATCCGAAAGCTCGCGTTGCACACTTGATGGGCTATCCCGAGCTGGATCCCACGGAAGTCACGCCCGCACAGCAACTCGTGCAGGCGTCGAGCGACGAAGAGCGCGCTCGCTACGATTTTGCGCGTTTGCGTCTCGATCAAGTTCTCGCAAAGGATCCGCAAAGCTCAGAAGCCTTGCTCGAACTCGGACAATCGGAGCTCGCGCTGGGGCTTCCTAATAAGAGCGAGCAGACCTTGGCGGAGGCCGCGCAGCTGGGATCGCCGGTGACGCGCGCTACCGCAAATCAGCGGATCGCCGCTTTGCGCGCAATGGAAGTAAAGCAAGTGACGCTTTCGAAGCCAAACTTGCCGAAGTTGCAAAGCATGGTGCAGGCGGCGCAGGCCGCTCAGCTCGCCGACGCTACTCAAATCTCCGACCGCGCGGCGGAAGGTAAAGGTCAAGTCAAGTCCGTCCAGAGCCGGCTCGAGACGCTGCAATACGAGATCCCCGATTTCAGCCGGATCAACATCCGCCGTGGCTCGCGCGTCGAAGCCGTCGAAAAGAACATAACCTCGATAGCTCGATCGATTAACAGCACCCTGGAGGACGCCGGAAGCGACCAGAGCCCGATCGGCGGCGTCGGCTCGCTCGAAAAGAATAAAGAGAACGGCTTGCTCAAAGAGAGCGCCGACATCTACACCGAGATGCTGGAGCCGCTTTCGATGAGTCCGGTTCCGGCCGAGTCCGTCGCACTTCTACCCTCGTATCCGTCGATGATGAACGAGCTGACGCTGGCCGACGGCGAGATGCTGCGCTCCGTCGACGCGGCACGCGCATCCCTCACGATGCTCGACCAGTCTTTGGGCGATCTCGACGAGTTCCTCAAAGAGCTCGATCGAGCACAGATCAGTTTCAACGGCGATATCAGCCCGAGCGAGTACTCCACGCTGGCGCCGGCGATGCGTAAGAACGTCGATGAGTTCAATGCGGCCGCCACGGCGGCTTCGCAAGGCTTGCAGCTCTTCAACCTCGCGCGCGCGCGCCAGCTCTCCACGCGAATTACGCTGTTGGGCCTGGGCACCTCGCCGCAGCTCTATTCCACGCTTCAATACGCGCTGCAGCAACGTTTCGGTTCGAGCGGCATCGATTACCGGACCATGTTGCGCGACGATCTGACGCCGGGCGCCGTCGCGGCGGCCACGATCATAGCCGCGGACATCAAGAGTACGCCGGAGAGCGTCATTGCGGAAGCCAAATCTTCCAACTCAACGGTTATCGACGTTGCCAACGCGCATAAGATGCACGCCTGGCCGCTGGAGATCTTCATGGGATTGGTCTATCTCGACTACACCGACGATCCGGCCAAAGAGCTGCGCAAAGCCGACGGGACGCTGGCGATCGATCTCGACAAGTTAGGGCTGTAGGGTCGTCGCGATGGCCGCCGCGACCGACGCCCGTAACCTTTTTGCGATCGTTCGCAAAGGCATCGACGTGCGCACCGTCCACGCCCACGTGCGCAAACCGTTTCGCTTCCTGCTCTGCGGCGATCCCTCGCTGATCGCGCAACTGCGATCCCTGCTGCTTTCGGGACACGGCGAGATGACCGTGCCGCTCGAAGCTGCGGCCTGCTTGGAAACCATTCGCATGGATGCGCCGTTGGTGACGGATCCCCGCGAGGTTCGGGCCGTAATCTTTCTCGGCCGTGGCGGGGACTGCGCGAACGCCGACTTTTCGTCGCTCTCGGTCTTGCGAGTTCCCATTCTCGCCGTCACGGTCGATCCGCAGGGAGTTCCGGCGGGACCCGCCGGTCCGCCCGCGCCGGGAACTTCGGCCGAATATGTAGTCCCCTCGCTCGACGCGCCGGGACTGCGCGGACGCTTCTTCACCCATCTCGTCGAATGCGCCGGCGGCGTCGAGATCGCCGTCGGCCGGAAC
>JABCZE010000096.1 GCA_013289785.1 Vulcanimicrobiota bacterium
TACCGATATTTTACACCCGCTTGCAACGGACAACGACCCGGGAGCTGCGCTCCACTACGCGAAATCAAACCTGCGGCGACTTCGTTACTGGTTACATGGAAGGACGTAGATGAGGATTTCGGCTTTACCCAGCTTTGTGCTTGGCATTTGCGCAAGCGCGGCCGTCCTCGCGGGCTGCTCGCTTGGCTCGCCCGGCAGCGGCGCGCAAGGGTCGTTGCCCTACATGCAAAGCGCTAACGCGATGCGTTCGCTCAGCGGAACGGGGGCCGGTAAAATAATGCATATCGTCTACATCGTTCAGGAGAACCGCAGCTTCAACAACCTGTTCTACGGTTATCCGGGCGCCTATACGGTCACGGAAGGCAAAGACTCCAACGGCAACACGATCAAACTCGCGCCGTCGAAGCTCGGCGCGGATTACGATATCGATCATTCCGTGCAGGCGATGATTGCGGCGTGCCACGGTACGGGCAAGCTGCCCGGCACCGACTGCCGGATGGACGGATTCAATAACGAGTGGTCCGACGGCAATCTTAAATACCCGCAGTACGTGTACGTACCGCACTCCCAATCGAAGCCATATTTCGACATGGCGCACGAAGGCACGCTTGGCGACCGCATGTTCCAGTCGCAGCTCGACGAAAGTTTCGTGGCGCATCAATATGTCATTGCCGCGCAGGCAGCCTGGAGCGCCGACTTGCCCAACGGCTACTGGGGTTGCGAGCATCACGAGGAAGCCCAAGTCGGGCTGATCACCAAAGACCGCGTCGTCACCGGGCATCAAAAGGCATGTTTCGACTATACAACGCTGGGCGACGAGCTCGACGCAGCGAAGCTTTCGTGGCGCTTCTACGCCAGCCAGTACGGTAGCGGTTCGAGCGGCGACGGCGGAACGTGGTCGAGCTATCAGGCCGTTAAACACATCTACAACGGGCCCGATTGGAAGAAAGACGTCATTTCCCCGAATTGGAAGTTCATCACCGACGTGCGGGCCGGCAAGCTTGCGAACTTTACATGGATCACGCCCGTCTGCGACGACTCCGACCACACCAACTGCCCGGATGACTACGGACCGTCGTGGGTTTCGGCGCTGGTGAACACCGTGGGCGAAAGCAAGTTCTGGAACTCGACGGCGATCTTCATCCAGTGGGATGATTGGGGCGGCCTCTACGATCCCGTGGCGCCGGAATACAAGGATCGCGACAGCTTGGGCTTCCGCGTGCCGCTGATCATGCTATCGCCGTACGTTATCCACGATCACGTCTCGCACACGCACTACGAAACTGCAAGCGTGCTGCGCTTCGCCGAAGATCTTTTCGGACTCCCTCAGATGGCCAAAGCCGATAGGCGCGCGAACTCACCGGCCGACTCCTTTGATTTCTCGCAAGCGCCGGCCAAGTTCGTAAAGATCCAGGCGCCGTTGCCGCCGAAATTCTTCATGCGCCAGTTTCCCGACGATTACTTCGCACCCGACGCCGAATGACTCGCAGTAAACGGCCTCGCTGATGCGAGGCCGTTTGCCTGTACGGACGGCGCAACCCCGAGAGCGGCGCCGGCCTCATGCGGTGTGCCCCAACCGCGGTGGTCCGTAAACCTTTCTAACGGGTTCCTAAAAAGCGCCGATTCCCTTTGGTGAGCCCCAGCCGCCGACTGGAGTGTACCGCGCGCCGCCGATCTCATAAAGATAGCGATGGTGCGACGCCGGCACCCAGAACGTTCTGCCGCCGTCTTGCTTCGTGGCGTTGGCTGCCAGCGCGAAAATGCCGGCGACAAACGGCGAGCTGATGCTGGTGCCGTCGACGGTGATCCAACCGCCCTCGGAATAACTGTCGTATTCCGCAACGTTGACGGCAACCGCGGACACGTCGTTGGCTTGCCGGCCATCGCAGTCCTTAGCATATTTGCTGTGGACTTGCCACTTCGGTTTCTTCTCGCCGGTCGCACAGCCGCCGCCGGAATCCGACCAGGGACTCTCGGTGTATCCGCGTTTATTGCCCGATGGGCTGAGTTCGGTGCCGCCTACCGCGACCACGCTATCGCAGGCCGCCGGATCGTGGACTCCGTAGCCGTCGTCGCCGGCACTGGCGACATATTCGACGCCCTTCGTATCGTAATAGCTGCAACTCGCACCCGAGCCGTCGTAGCTGTTGCTGACGATCGTCGCGCCGAGCTTCACCGCTTCTGCCACGGCCGTTTCGAGATCGCTCCACGAGTTCGAGTTGGCCTCGAAGAGATAAATCTTGCAAAGCGGACAACTTGCCGAGGCCATCTCGATATCGAGATCGGACTCGACGCCCCAACCGGGGCTACCCTGCGGGTAGTTGCTCTGCGAGCCCTCCTGATTGTATTTCTCGAGCGTGCCGGCCGGCAGACCCATCCCAGAGCGGTACGCGGCGAAGTCGGCCGCGGCGTCTGGATTGTCGTAGGCGTCGATCACCGCGACGATCTCCCCTTTGCCCTTGGTGGACGACGGCAACCGATACGCCTTCTCGAGGTCGCTCGCCGACCACCCCGCGTACGTCGAGTGGGCGCCGCCCTGCTCGACGAGCACGTCGCACTGGGCCTGACCGATGTGACTCCCACCGCACGCCCGCACCGCGCGCGCCAAACCAGCCTTGTCACCCTGAGCCCCGGGATAAACTCCGTTGACGGCCGACGTCCCCGGGGACGCGCAGCCGGCCAGCAACAGAACGGCCGCGCAAAAGCCTACGTAAGAAACTCTCATGGGCTCATGATGCGGCAAATGGCCGGGCGCGGGAACGGACATGCGGACAAATGGCGCGGACATTTTTGGCGCGAAGACTCCTCGCCTCATGCAGGACGAGCGGCGGGCTTCCGGGCCACCCGATTTTGGGACGCTGCTGCGCCAACACCGGCTGGCCGCAGCACTCTCGCAGCAGGCGCTTGCGGAGCTTGCGGGGATGAGCCGCGATGGAATCAGCGCGCTCGAGCGCGGGTACCGCCGGACACCGCAACGCGAGACGCTGGCCGTGCTGGCCACCGCGCTGGCGCTGCGCGGCGAGCCCCGGCGCGAGTTTGAGGCCGCCGCTCGTTCGGGCGTGCCGCGCCATGACACCGCCCCCTCGACGCTGCCGCTGGCCCTGACCAGTTTCGTCGGGCGCGATGCAGAGCTCGACGAGATCGCTACGCTGGTGCGCGAACATCGCCTCGTCACACTCACCGGAACGGGCGGCATCGGCAAAACCCAAACAGCACTCCGTGTCATCTTGAGCCAGCCTGCCCTGAGCGGAGTCGAAGGGAAGGACGCCGCCGGTGACTGCGCGGTCTGCTTCGTAGCACTGGCGCCGGTCGATAGTGAAGCCGTCGTTGCGACAATCGCGGCGGCCGTGCACGCACCCGACGCGCACAATCGCCCGTTGGTCGAGGCACTGGTTGGCTTTCTGCGGAGCAAGCAGTTGCTGTTAATCTTGGATAACTGCGAACACGTCATCGCGCAGGCGGCGACGGTCGCCGACGCCATCTTAGCCGGCTGCCCCCGGATTCGCATCCTGGCCACGAGTCGCGAACCGCTGCGCACCGCAGGTGAGTGCACCTACCGTTTGGCGTCGTTGAGCATGCCGGCGCCCGAGGCCATTCATCGGCTCGACTCAAAGCATTTAGCCTCGTATGGATCGCTCGCGCTCTTTACCGATCGCGCGCGCGCCGTCTCCCATCGGTTCGAACTCACCGAGCGCAACGCTCGGATCGTCGCCGAGCTCTGCCGGCGTTTGGGCGGCATTCCGCTGGCAATCGAACTGGCTGCCGCGCGAGTGGATCTCCTCTCGGTTGAAGCCCTGGCGGATCGGCTCGACAAGCGCTTTTGGACGCTCACCAGCGGCGAGCGGGTTGCTCTCCCGCGGCAACAAACGATGCGCGCAACGATCGAATGGAGCTACGACTTGCTGTCGGCACAAGAGCAACGGCTCTTCGAAAACCTTTCCGCGTTTGTCGGCGGCTGCACGCTCGAAGCCGCGGAGGCGGTCGCGCCCGATTGCACGCTCGACACGTCCGATATCGTCGGCCTGCTGCTCTCGCTTGCGGATAAATCGCTCGTCGTTGCCGATCTCGAAGCCCGCCGCCCGCGTTACCGATTGCTCGAGTTGACGCGCGCCTTCGCGATCGAAAAGCTCGCCAAAAACGGCGATCGTTCGGCGCTTTTGCGCAGACACGCGCAATGGGTCGCTCAGCTCGCCGATCGCGCGTGGGGAATCGGACCGTCGCGTCCGATCGAACCGTGGGTTCGCGAGTTCGAGCCCGAGCTGGAAAATGCGCGCGCCGCAATCGACTGGGCATTATCGGCCGACGAAGTCGCGCTCGCCGCGCGCATCGCCTGGGGATTCACGGGAATCTGGCGCCTGAACCACGGCTACGCCGAGCCGCGCCGCTGGATCGAGGCCGTGCTTCCGCGTCTGGACGCCGCAGCCGAACCGCTGCTGACAGCGCGTGGATGGCGGGCGCTCGCGACGGTTACGTTTGGAACCCATAAGGTCGAGGCGGCTGCGCAGGCGCTGGCGCTCAACGAGCCGCACGACGATGCCGAAGGAAACGTCGCCAGCCTCTACCAGATGGGACTGGGGTTTTTACAGGTCGGACGCATCGAGGAAGCGGAGGGCGCGAACGATCGCGCGCTGCGCCTCTGCCAAGAGAACGGGCTCACGCAGTCGCTTCGTTATGCCGCGGCGCTCGATATGCGGGCGCGCGTGGCCGCGCGGCGCGACCGAGTCGACGAGGCGCGCCAGTATTACGCGAAGGCGCTCGCGCTGATGACCGCCTTGGGTGACGAACAAGAGGCGATCCTTATCCGCATCAACACCGGCGAGCTCGAGTACCGCGCCGGCGACTTTACGCGTGCACTCGAGTTTGCCGAAACGGCGGCACAAGCCGCTCGTCGTGCGCACGCGACGCAGCGCGAAGTGACCGCGCTGATCAACGCGGCCGCGTGTCGCCTCGCGCTCGGTGACGTCGCCGGAGCGCGGGTCGACGCCCGCGAAGCGCTCGCGCTGGCGCGCGCGGCATCGCCCATCGAAGTGGCAATCGCGATCCAACACCTCGCGACGGTCGCGGCCCTCGACGGCGACGCCCCGCGCGGCGCGCGTCTGAGCGGTTACGTCGACGCATGGTTCCTCAGCGCCGGATGCGAACGCGGGCTGACGGAGCGCCGCACCCACGAAATGCTGATGAACACGCTGTACGAAAAACTCGGCAGCGCGGAGATCGAGCCGCTCGCCGCCGAAGGCGCTCGCCTTTCAGAAGAGCAAGCCACGGCTCTCGCATTGTCATCCTGAGCCCGTACCTTGTCATCCTGAGCCCGTACCTTGTCATCCTGAGCGAAGTCGAAGGACGACGAAGCAGTAACGCCTCACGATGTCTAAGACCGGGTGGACCGGCTAGTCCCGCTTAGTCGGCTTGAGCCAACCCAGAATGGCCGACAACCCTAGCGCACCAGCGATAACGGCAGGCAGAGTCCGCTTGAAGTCCTGGTGATCCACCGCGGCGTTTTGCCAGACGAGAAAGCCGGCGATCGCAACCGTAAGAACCATTGCGGGCAGTTTCCACCACTCGCCAGGCCCTTGGATAAACGGACCGAAGCGCACCCCGCGATCGGCGGGTGAAGGTGGCGGAAGGGCGCTTTTAAATCGCCGGTAGCGCCAGTAGCCTTGAAAGACAATCGCCGCGATCAGCAGGACCTCGAAGATATGCCACCATAGAGCAGGCACGCAGCTTCACGCGCGCGAGGCGCAGTCCATTCTCTTACGGTCCAATTTGCCAGTAGAGCTCGAACTCATCGGCCTGACTTCCTTCGACTAAATCCGTTACCGCTTTGCCGATCCGTTCATCCCACTGCGTTCGGCTCCAAGCGTGTTCCGATTCCCACTTCGACGCGATCAGAAGTTTGGTGTGCGCAGCGTTTCCAAGGATATTGGTGCTGATGAAGCCTGGGAGCGTCGACGCTTTGCGCGCGGTGTCCGTCGCCCGCTCCACGAGGCTCGCGAAGCGGTCCGGCGCGACGGTGAAGATATGCATGGAGATGATCGGCCTGGCATTCACGGCCGCAGGCTAACCGTTACGCCGAACACCGACGTAGGGCTGGAAATCGTCCCCGCTGGGTTCCCGCCGCGCGGATAATGCCACGACTGGATCTCGCCGGCGTTCGGCTGAATAACCACGTCGCTCTGTATCCAGGATTGGACGCTGTCGTTACTCCACTGTTTGAGGGTCGTGGTACCGAGGACCGTCCCAGTCGAGCCGGAAAACTTGAGGCGATAAATCGCACCGGCCTGCTGGTCTTCGATCGTAATGTGCTTGCCGTCCCACTGAACCTGTCCGCAGCAGTTGATGTTCTTGTCGAGATTGACGTTCATTAACGTGCCGCTACCCTTGCGCAGCTCGCCGAACTCAACGTTCGAACCCG
>JABCZE010000097.1 GCA_013289785.1 Vulcanimicrobiota bacterium
AATATGTGATGGCAATTCCGCCGAGCGGCGAAGCTGCCGCGACGGCGCTGGCCGTCTATGAAGCAGAGGGCAAGCGCGCGAGCATTCTCTTCTTCGTAACAGGCAAGCGCACGCGCGAACTCGCGACCTTGGCGCGCGACGACCGCCTCGACGTCGTTGGACCACTGGGCAACGGCTTCGATTGCACGGGCAGCGAGCGCGACGTCGCGATCGTTGCCGGCGGCGTCGGCATCGCGTCGGTCTGGCTGTGTGCGCACAGGCTGTTGCGTCGAGGCGCCAAGGTGCGCCTTTTCTATGGAGCGCGAACTGCGGAGCTGCTGGTTGACGCCCAACGATTCGCCGATGCCGGCTGCGAGCTGGTTTTGACCACCGATGACGGAACGCGCGGCGAACCCGGATTTGTGACCGACGCATTAGCGCATTCGCGTCAGCCCGAGATGATTTACGCCTGCGGCCCGTCACCGATGTTGCGACGCGTTGGCGAGATCGCAAACCGCACCGGCGTGCGCGCGCAGCTCTCGTTGGAAGAGACGTTCGGCTGCGGCGTCGGCGGGTGTTGGGGCTGCGTCGTTTCGCTGACGGGCACAAGCGCACAGGCGCCCAGCTTTCCGCCGGCGCAGCGCGGCGGAAGCGACGTCGTCTTCGCGCGCATCTGCAAAGAAGGCCCGGTCTTTTGGGCGCACGAGTTGCGCTGGTGAATCGCCGGCCGGCGCTTGCGACCAAGCTCGGAAAACTCGAGCTGGCCTATCCCACCTTGATGGGCAGCGGGTGCTACGGATCGGGCGAAGAGTTCGCGCCGTTTGCCGATCTTTCGAAGATCGGCGCGATCGTGCTCAAGAGCGTCACGCGACTGCCGCGCCTCGGCAATCCGACGCCGCGGCTCGTTCATACGCCCGCAGGCATGCTCAATGCGATCGGTCTGCAGAATCCGGGCATCGATTGGTATCTCGAACGCGAGCTTCACAAGTATGCCGGCCGGCCGTGCAAGATCGTCGGAAGTGTCGCGGGATTTCAGATCGACGACTATCCCTACGTCTGCGAGCGCCTGGCAGCGCGCGACGAGATCGATGCCGTCGAACTGAACGTTTCGTGCCCCAACGTCGCGCGCGAGGGAGAAACGTTCGGGTGCGATCCCGATCTCACCGCTCGAGTCGTCGAGGCAGCGCGGGCCACGACGAACAAGACGCTGATCGTCAAACTCTCCCCGAACGTGACCGATATCGTCGCGGTCGCCCGGCAAGCGGAGAACAGCGGCGCCGACGCGCTGGCCGTCATTAACACCGTGCGCGGCATGGCCATCGACGTCGAAACGTGGCGGCCACGTTTGGGCAATATCACCGGCGGCCTTTCCGGCCCCGCGATTCGTCCGATTGCGGTGCTCGCGGTGTACGAAATCGCGCGGGCCGTGAGCATTCCGATCGTCGGTCAAGGGGGCATCGAAAATCTCACCGACGCACTCGAGTTCTTCCTCGCCGGCGCGACGGCGATCTCGATTGGAACGGCGAACTTTACCGATCCGCGGATTCCCGAGCGCCTCGTCGAGGAACTGCAGGCCTACCTAACGCGCCGCAACCTTACCTCGATTCAAGAAATCGTTGGAAAGGCGAACGTGGAAATCGCGACCGCCCATCAATATGAAGGAGATGAAGGTTGATTCAATGGCGCAACTGATCGTTGCCCTAGACGTGCCCAGGGCACAGGATGCCGAACGGCTCGTCGACGCGCTCTACGAACTCGACGTTATTCTAAAGATCGGGCTCGAGGCACTCTGCGCCTATCCGGAACGGATCTTTGCGCACTGCGAAGCGCGCGACGTACGAACCTTCGTCGACGCCAAGCTGCACGATATTCCGCGAACCGTCGGCGCGGCCGTCGCGGCGCTCGTGCGCCCGACCGTGCAGCTGATCAACGTCCACGCTCTCGGCGGGCTGGAGATGATGCGCGCCGCAGTCGACGCCGCCTCCGAACGAGCCGCGCAGCTCGAGATCCCCGCACCGCGCATCTTCGCAGTTACGTTGCTCACGAGCATTGCCGCCGAGGACCTCAACGAGCTGGGCCTTCAAGGAGGTCCCGGTGAAAACGCGATTCGCCTCGCAGCCTTAGCGCGCGATGCCGGCTGTGCCGGCGTCGTTTGCAGCGCGCACGAAGTGCGCGATCTCAAGCGCTTCTTCGGTGACGACTTTCTTACGCTGACGCCCGGCATTCGACCGACGGGCAGCGCGCATGGCGACCAAAAGCGCGTGACCACTCCCGCACAAGCCGTCGCCGCCGGTTCGGATTATATTGTCGTCGGGCGCCCGATCGTCGAGGCCTCCGATCCCGTGGCTGCCGCAAAAGCGATCTTAGAGGAGATGAGCGTACGCGCGTGAGCGAGGCGCAGCTCGACCTGCAGTCGGCGCTGGCGCAGCGCGGAGCGCTCCTCGAAGGGCACTTCCGCTTGAGCTCCGGGCGTCACAGCGATCGTTTCGTCCAAAAATTTCGAATCCTCGAGGATCCGGCGCTGCTCGAACCCGTGTCGCAGATGATCGCCGCTCGGTTTCGCGACGCGAAGCCGACCGTGGTCGTCGGCGCCGCGGTCGGCGGCATTCTTCTCGCGTACGAAGTTGCCCGACAACTTGGAACCAAAGCGATCTTCGTCGAAAAAGAGAACGGCGTCCCGGTTTTGCGCCGGGGCTTTGCGCTCTCGCCCTCCGATCGGGTGCTCGTCGTCGAAGACGTCGTCACGACGGGTCTCTCCGTTCGCGAAGTGCTCGGCGTCGTGCGGCACTCCGGTGCAGACGTTGCCGGCATCGGCGTCGTCGTGGCTCGAGCCGAACAGTCCTTCGACAACGCTCAGGATGACAAAATACCTGTGTATGCGTTGTTGAACTTGCCGATCGTCTCGTACGATGCCGCCGAGTGCCCGCAGTGCCGCGCCGGAGAAGCGGTGACGGATCCGGGCTCGCGGCGCGCGTGAGCGTGCAGGTTCGGCGCAAGGCCGTCGCGGGAGCCGATGAGGCGGCCGACCGTGATTTCGTGCAATCGCTCGGCCGCCGCACGGTGATGTCGAGCGCCGGCAGCCTGCGCCGCGCAACCGAACCGGCAGCCGGCGTTGCTTTCGAGCGGCTCTGCGAGATCGTCGCCGGCCAATCGCACGTCACGTTTATCGCTCATCAAAACGGCGAGCGGCTCGGCTTTGCGCTGCTGCTCGACGAGCTTCCGGACGAAGTCACGCTGATGGATCAGGGTTTCATCGCCTACATGGCCGTCGAGCCAAAGTGGCAAGGAACCGGCGTGGGAACGGCGTTGTTGGCGGCCGCGGAGGATGAAGCGCGACGGCGCGGTCTCCCGTTTATGGCGCTCATGGTCACCGAAGAGAACGAGCCCGGCCGGCGCCTCTACGAGCGCGCGGGTTATCGCACCGAACGGCGGCTGTTGTGCAAACCGCTGTAAGCAGCCGCGTCTGGCGGCGCGTCGCCTGGATTACCGCCGGCGTCATTCTGATCGCTGCGGCGCTCTGGTTTGCGGCCCACATCCCGCGAACGATCTCGATCTTCCTCATCGCGGCGTTCATCGCGTTCGGCGTTCAGCCGATCGTCGGCCGCCTGGAGCGGCGCATGCCTAAGGCCTTGGCCGTCGCAATCGTCTTCGTCGGACTGCTCGCCTTGATTGCGATCTTCTTGGTAATCGTGGTGCCGCTGGCGATCAGTCAGACGCAGCTCTTGGCTGCCAACATCCCGGCGTACGCCGGAACGGTTCAAGACTGGATGGCGCAAGCTCAGGATTCGCTCCAACGCTTCTTGCCGACGCTCAAGCTGCCCACCTACGGGGTCGGCACCGGCCACATCGGCGCGACGCAGACCTCGAGCTTCATCAGCGGCGCGGTCGCTTCGCTCGGTGCCATCGCGCTGAATACCGCGACCGGTTTTTTCATTGCGTTTTCGTCGATCGTCCTCTCAGTTTTCTTCTTGCTCAACGACACGCAGATCGCCGAGGGCTTTACCTCGATGTTTCCCTCGCGCAAGCGTCAAACCGCGCGCAAGCTCGCAGCCGAGGTGACCCAAGTCTTCGGAAGCTACATCTCCGGACAGGTCATCGTGAGCCTGTTGACCGGCGCCGTCATCGCGACGGCAACCGCGATCATCGGCTTCAAATTCTCCCTAATCCTCGGGATCATCTCGGCCGTCGCGTATGCCATTCCGATCATCGGAATGTTGATCGCGCAGCTTATTGCGATTCCGCTCTGCGCGCCACAGGGAATCTGGATGATCGTCTGGGTGCAGGTCGTGATGTTCGCGATGGCGCGGATCAGCGACAATGTGCTCGTCCCCAAGATCATGGGCCAGTCAGTCGGCGTCTCGCCGATCGGCGCGATGTTCGCCGTCTTCGCCGGCGGCGAACTCTTCGGCGTGCCCGGCTTAATCCTTGGGATTCCAGCCGCAGCCCTGATCAAAATACTCTGGCGCTATTTCATGGCGCCGTGGATTGAAGCGCAGCTAGAGAAGAGCTAGCTCAGAGCCTTCTAAGCGTTATTGGTTGCGCCACGACGCCGATTGCGTCATGGTAAACAGTGCCGCCGCACGTGCGGGCCACTCGCAGTCGGTGCGCGTTGACCGCCGGCGGCAGATCGCTTTGCGCGACGGCGACCAGCAATGCCGGGAACGGGGTACGCTTGCAGGGCTCGCTATCGTCGAGGTCGGCCGTCAGCGTATCCGGCGAGAGCACGTTGACGACCCCGCTGCGAAGACCCCAGCCGGCGATCTCGTAAGGTTGCGCTTGTTGGATCCAGCGATAGACGCCGGGCGACGTGCCGCCAACGCTCAGGGAGTCGTTGTAGTAGTCGAGCGGATGCCGTGCGGCAAGATGCGTCGCAAGCACAACCGCGGCCAGGAACGCCACCCCGGTGATTAAGCGTAGCTGCATGCGATTTGCCACCGCTGCGATTGCAACGCCGAGCGCGGCGACCGCGAGCGCGATGTGCGTCGAACCGTCATTCCAGAAAATTGCCAGCACGAACCAGCAACCGTAAATCGTCGAAATCCACAGCAACACCGTAGCGATAACCCCGAAGCGGCGCACCAACGGCGCGAGCAGCAAGGCACCGGCGGCAATCGCCGGCGCGGCGAAGCGCAGCGAGGCTCCGTTTGCGAGCTGCGCGACGCTGGTTTCATAGCCGAAGGGAAGGACGAAGAAGAGCACAAGCGCAGCGAACGCGGCCCATCCCAGCGCACGATCGCGCATCGCGGCAAGCGGACCGAATAACGCCGCGATGAGCGCGATCAGCGCGAAGGGGGAGAGACGAATCGCGACGGCGCCGAGCAGCGCGAAGGCGCCAAGGCCGTGCGCCAGGATGGTCGAGCCGAAGAAACCGCCGCCCATGCTCGCTGCCGGCGACGCAATGGCGGTCTTCCACAGAGCCGCGTCGTGGATTAGCCAGATGCCGAGCACGGAAAACGTTCCCACCCAAAGAATCGGACGCGCCCGCGATGCTAGCAACGCGATCGCGGCCAAAATCCAACCCTGCGGCTTGATCAACGCCGTCACGGCAGCGCTGGGCACGAAACGCTGGGGCGGCAGCGCGCGCAACGACCACAGCGTCTCGAGCCAAAACGCTGCGAGCCACACGTCGTTTTGCAGCGTTCCACCTTGAATCGCGAGCGGATAGGCGCTGACCGTCGCCGCGGCAAGCGCGTCGGCCGACAGGGGCGAAAGCCCCAAACCGTCGCGCGACCACGCAGCGATGCGAAAACCTAGGAGCGTCAGCGCGCAGAAGCCGCACCACGGCAACGCAAACGGACTGCCGACGGCATAGATCGCGCTCGCGAAAAGCTCCGATCCTGGCGGGTACCACCAGTAGTGCGTCGTCGCGGTCCACAGCGAGTGTGCGTGAACCCACGCCGCCGCGTTGGGGAGATGGTAGGAAAGCGAGTCGCCGTCGAGTAGCGGGCGCATCAGTTGCGGCCACGCGACGAGCAGCAGCGTCGCGATCAACAGATACGGCAGCGGGCGCGCGGTCTTCTCGTCGGCCGCGTTGCGTTCGCCTAGGCTTCTCCAAGCTGCGAACGCAATGCAAAGAAGCAGCGCAGCCCAGCACGCGCCCCAATAGAGCGCGTGGACGAAACCCAGCGCAAATGGAATCGCCACTCCAAGTACGAGCGCATCGCGCAGACGATCGGGAAAGCGGTAGTTGGGGCCAGTACGCAGTACCGGCGCGGCCGCATAAAGGCCGAGCAGCCAGAGCCCGGCCGGCAATCCCGACACGAACTACATCGAGTCCGGTGCGCTGACGCCCGCCAGCGAGAGCGTGCGCGCGAGAACGCTCTTCGCTGCCAAGCAGAGCGCCAGACGCGCCAGCTGCACCTCGGGTTC
>JABCZE010000098.1 GCA_013289785.1 Vulcanimicrobiota bacterium
CGATCTACGGGCGCGACACCGACGTCAACCTCCACATCGGCATTCCGCATCGCAACGACGCGGGTCGCGACGACATTCAACTGCTTTACGACGATGAGTCGCTGAAAAATCAATTCTACTACGGTGCCAACGCCTTCGCCTCGTCGTTTTGCACTGGCCAGGCCGCGCTCTCGGGCGCCAATTGCATGTACGCCGTCAACGGCGAGACGATCTCCACGTTGACCAACGGCGGCGTTCCATACGGGACGTCCCTCCCGGTGACGTTCACGAACACCTACACCTGGGGATGCGGATCGTCCGTCGGCAAAACGTTTAGCCCCACGGGGCTCAACAGCCTCGGAGGATGCGTGAAGCCCTACGGTTTTCCGAACGGCACCAACGTCGGCTCGCCGACGAATCCTTCCGTAATACCCGCCGGATCACCGGATAACTCGTATAACGACACCGCCATCACGAAGATTCAGTATACAAAGAACTTCGGCTCGACCGCGTTCCTTCGTCTCTACGGCTTTACTTTCTACAGCGACTGGTTCCTCAATGGCCCCTACAATACGGGCTTTTGCTACTTCTTCTGTCCGCTTGCACCCGACTACGAGTTGAACACGCACTCGCGGGGCCTCAGCATGGAGTTCCAAGATCAGCTCAACGCGCAGAATCTGCTCACGGTCGCGGGTTCGTTCACGACGGCGCGAATCGTGCGCGACAACAACGGTTTCTATAATCTCGGCAGTGAAGGCAATTTTGCCAACATCGTAAACGCGGCGGCCCCATACAGCGGCTACTGCTTCGCAGCGCCGCCCTTCAACGGAAAAAGCGCCGTAGAAAATTGCCACGGAACCATGGTCGCTCTCAGTCCGGGCTACAGCGTAGCGCCTTTTAGCGGAACGACCACAAGCGGAATGAAATACGCAGAAACGTGCGCGATTCCGGGTAAGCCGCAAGACGGCAGCGCCTGCACGTACATGATCTCGGAGAACGGGCTCAACGGAACCTACAGCGGCACCATCCCGAACTTCTATGGCGCCTCCATCACCGACCAGTACCGCCCGACGGACAAGTGGCTGTTGAACGTCGGCATCCGGCTCGATAGCTTCGGTTTCGTCGGTCAGAACACGACTGCTCCGCCTCTTGGCGGCTCGGCTGCCGCGCGACAGTTCTGGTTCAATGCGTACAATCTCGACAACTGCGTGAATAACGCGACCGGCGCCCCGTTCGTGCCGACCAACTTCATACCAGGCACAGCGTGCCCATCGGGCTCGCACTCGGCCAACGTACAGAACGCTCCAGCGAACTTCACCTACAACATCTATCAACCTCGCGTTGCGGGAACGTACACCTCGAATCCCAACGATGTCTTTCGTTTCTCCTACGGCCGCTATACGGAAGCGCCGAACACGGCCTTCGAGCAGTACAATACGCGCCAGGAGGATCTGGCAGATTACATCGGATCGCATTTCCTGCAGTTCGGCCGTAACAGCCCCGGATATCCGATTCTGCCGCCGACCTCGATTAACTACGACCTCTCGTGGGAGCATCATTTAAAGAACACCGACTGGTCGTTCAAGCTCACGCCGTTCTTGCGGCAGACCCAAGATCAGATCCAGCAGTTCTTCCTCATCCCGCAAAACGGGTTCGTATCAGGCTTGAATGTGGGGAGCCAGCGCAGCGAAGGCGTCGAATTCCAGCTGCAAAAGGGTGACTTCTCGCGCGACGGCATCTCCGGACTGCTATCGTTTGCCTACACCAACTCCTACGTCCACTACGGACCGATCGCCGCGGGTGCGTCGGGATCGACGGTGCTCGCGCCGATCAACAACTCGATCGCTCAGTACAATGCTTACACGAAATACTGCACGATGCATCCGGGGGGCCCGAACACCATGTGCGGAGGCACCACCTCGGCAAACGGTCCGGCGAATGCGTGCTACACTAGTAAAGGAATGCCGGAGGCACCGCTGCCGGGCGGCGGCTGCAAAGCCGGTGAGATCGCGAATCCCTATTGGACAGCAGCGCCGCAAGCGCTCATCAATACGGGACAGAACTTCCCGACGTACGACACGTTCCCGGGCTCGCTCGGACTCGCCGCGCAAGGCTTTGGCTCGCCGTACGTTGGTACCCTATTGGTGAACTACAAGCATCAGCGGTTCGCAATAACGCCGTCGATGCAGTTCCAAGGCGGTGGCAAGTACGGCATTCCGATCACCGAGGCGGGCATCGACCCCGCCAGCGGTTGCGGTTCGCCACTCGTCGGCGACCGTTATAACGCATCCAAGTGCCTGGGCGTGGTCGACATTCCGAACCCATACACCGGGGTCTTCGATCCGATCGGCGCCTTCACCGAACCCAACGAGCTGATCGCCAACTTGCAGCTCTCCTACGACGTTAGCCCGCGGATCCAGCTCGTCGGACAGCTCACCAACATTGTGAACTACTGTTGGGGCGGTACGCACACGCCGTGGACCTTCAACGACGGTAACATCTGCTCTTACTCCAACGTGCAGGGTACGGTCTACCCGGTCGCACCGTACGGGACGCCGGGCGCGATCGTCAATCCGCCGGGCTATTCCGGGTCGCAAATCCAGCCGTTTCGGAAGTACCCCTATGAGCCGGAGCTGGGCCCAGCGATCGTCTCAGCGCTCAACGGCTCGTATAAAACGCCGCTCCAGTTCTACATCACAGCAAATCTCAAACTGTAAGCGATCGCGCGCTTAGGAACTGCAAGGCCTCCGTCGCATGACGGGGGCCTCGCTCTTACGGGGTGACGGTTGTTGCGATGCGTTGCAGCTCGGCCTTGTCGAGCTGGCCGACCAGCGTGTAGTAGAGGGTCCCATCGTTCCACGTCAATATCGCGACGGTTCCGTCTTCGGCGTATTGCGCCGAGTGGCCGCCGACGTCGAGCGCATCGGGATGGAGGGGAGCCATGTTGGGAGTTACCGCGGTTGCGGTTTCAAAGAGCGATACCGTCCGAATGCCGTCGGAATACAGAAGCTGAACTGTGCGGGTGCCGTGCAACTCGACGAGCGCGGCGTCGATCGGCGAGAAGCCGTCGGGCAGCGCCGGCTTTATCGCGGCGAAGCCGGCGTTGCGAACGACGCTATCCGGATCGTTCGAAGACCCGTTCACCTGCTGCGGTTGCAAGACGGCGTAGCCCTTGGGAAGCTCGAACGCGGCCATTGAGACGGGGGCGTAACGCACCTGCTCGAGTCGCGTTTCGCTGATCACTGCGCCGCCGAGGGCAAACTCTTGTTTGTCCAGCACGATCTTCGTCTGGCGATCGATCCGGACGAACATCGTCGGCCGATTGGTGCGTTTGTTGATCAAAAGAGCGTCGATTGTCGGGCGGCCGCCGAACGTTCCGTTGCCGCGCCACGCCGCCCGATAGTTTGCGCGAATCAGAGCTTCGCGGTCGCGCAGCGCGGAGCCGGCGGCAGGGGCGGGATCGCTTCGCGTCGTGACGATGCGGCGACTCTTGGCGTCGATCGAAAACGTGAGGTTTCCCTTAACGATCTCGGAGTCGCCGAAGAACTGCGGCGGCGAGCTGTAGGTGCGTCGCGTAAGATCGGGTGCGCGATGCTCGACGCGGTAGACCGACGTCACGGCATGGCTTCCCGTTCGCACGATTTCCACGACGCCGCTGTACGAAACGGTAGCCGGCGCCGCGAGAACCTGCGAAAGCAACGGCATAGCGGCGTCGCTCGGAGAGCCGGCGCCCGCCGGCGTTAGGCTGCAGGCCATGAGTGCCAGCGCGGCGAGGCTAGCGCGTCTTTTCATCGTTGGCCAAGGTTTGCGGTATCGGATCGTCTTCGGAAAGCGGCGTCGCGGCATCGAGCGTCGCGTGACTCTCGACGTAGTAGGCGGCGCTGATGGTCGCGGCGTGCGCCGGACCGTGCGCGACCTTGATGCTGAAGAAGAGGAATGCCGCGATGGCGATCGCCACCGGCACGGCAATCGCCGGACGAAGCGCGGCACTCAAACGGTCCCAAATCGACGGCGGGCGGCTGCGCACTTGTTCCCATATCCGGGAAACAACGGCGGGCGGCAGCTCACGTTCCTGCGCTAGCGCGTGAGCCCGCAAGACGTTGGTGAGCGAGGCCTCCGCATCGCGAGCATCGGCACATTCGGGGCAGCCGGCAATATGCGCCGCAATTGCGGCGCTACGAGCTGCCGGCAGCTCTCCGTGCAGATAATCGACGAGTTCGTCGGGCGTCGGATGCATTTCACTCATGATGGCGATTTCATATGACGATCCAGAAGCCCACGCAGCTGTCCACGAGCGCGGTGAAGGCGCGAGCGCACCGTTCCGACGGTGCAGCCGACTATCTCCGCGATCTCTTGGTAGCTGTACCCTTCAACGTCGGCGAGCAGCACGATCTGTCGCTGTTCGGTCGTCAAGTCGGCGAGTGCCTTCGACACGGGTTCGCTGAGTTGACTTTCGACGTATTCCTCGATTGGCTCGACTGCGAGGGGGCGGCCGCCACCGTATTCTTGGAGCTCATGATCTTCCGGAATCTCCTCTTGATAACGTCCCTTACGGCGTCGAAGTTCGTCGCGATGAAGATTCGTGACGATTCGATAGATCCAGGAGAGAAAGGACGTACCGGGTTTAAAGCTGCGCCAGGCACGATAGACGCGAATAAAGGCTTCTTGGGTAAGGTCGCCGGCATCCGCCTCATTCTGGGTCAGACGGTAGGCGTAGTTGTAGGTCGCCTTGCCGTATTCGTTGATGGCGCTCTCCAAGAAGGCCGTCTGTTCCATCGAGCGGCTACGCTTCCGTGCTCCGCTTGCAAGCTCCGCTTAGCTTCTCGAGGCCCAGAGGACTCGCGCGACCGCCCACATGCCCAGGACCGCGAGGACGGTCAGAAACGTAAAAAGTGAGAGCTCCAGCAGCGCGATGCCCGCGAACTGGCTGCCGCCGCAAATCGCCACGGCGCCGGCGATCAGCGCGAGTTTGAATCGTTCGAATGGATTGGCTGCCAATCCGGAAACCGATCGGGCCGTGGCGAGGACCTCTGCGGGATCCCAGGCGCCGGTTTGCACGATCGAAGCGACTCGACCCGTCGGCGCGACGATGAAGAGCTTATCGTCGTGAAGAAAGTTATCGGTGCTCACGCGCATCGAACTGATCCGGAACTCATCGAGCAGATGTTGGACCGTCGAACCGGTGCCGGTCAGCAGCATCCAGCTCCCCGTTTTTGCGCCGTAGGTCGAGCCGTAAGCGCGCAACACCGCCGGCGAATCATATGGCGGGTCGAGCGTTATCTCTGCCAAAGCAAATCGCTTTGGATCGAGCCGGCTCTGCAGGTACGCGAACTTGCCGCTAATCGCGGGGCAAAGATCGCGATCGGGACACCGTGTGAAAACGAACGAGAGCAGTAGCGTCTTTCCAGCAAACGCGCGATCGAGCGCGACCGGGTTGCCGTCCTGGTCGACCAGTTCCGCCGCCGGTAACGCGCTTCCGATCTCGACCGGAACGACGCGCCCAGAATCGGGAAGGCCCGGCGCAAAGACTCCGGCCGGCACTGGATCGAGCAGCGTCGGCGTTGTGGTCGAGGGATCGAGCAACGCATCGACGCTCGTGCCGCTGCGAAAACTCGCCGGACGGGCAAAGGCATAGCGCCGTATTTGCGCCGGCATCATCTTGGGTACCGGGTCGCTGCGCACGATCGCCGTGCGATCGCCGAGCGTATCGATCACGACACCATGGATCGGGATCAGCGCGAGCAACGCCGCGAGCAGCATATGGCTATCATACATCTAGGGGGACAGGGGTTCGCCGAGATTGAGCACAACGAAGGGAGCCGTGAATGCTGCCGTCCTGATCCTTCGCATTCTCTTGGGTGGCGTGCTCTTGGCTGCCGGGGGGCTAAAAGTCGGGCACGCGTCGAGCCTCGCCGCGAGCATTGCGGACTTTCGGCTGCTTCCGGCGGTCGTCGTCGGGCCGCTTGCACTGGCGTTACCGTACCTCGAGTTGCTCCTAGGAGCCTATCTGATCGCCGGCCTCTTTACTCGAATCGCCGCCGCGCTGGCGGCGTTCGAGTTCTTGATTTACTCCGTGGCGATTGCCTCGGCCGTGATGCGCCGTATCCCGGCAGGATGCGGTTGCTTCGGTCCTAAGGACACCGCGGTCGCCGATTGGCCGCACGTCGCCTTCGATCTGGCGCTTGCCATGGCGGCCGGGGTCGTTGCCTTGGGCGCGCCGGGCGCGCTCGCGCTCGATAGAGTACTTCGCCGCGGATGAATCGGCGAACGCTTGCAGCGGTCACGACCGTCGTAGTCGCCGCCATCGTCGTGGTGGCCGTGCTCGTT
>JABCZE010000099.1 GCA_013289785.1 Vulcanimicrobiota bacterium
CGGCGGGAATGCCTGCCTTCACGATTGTCCTCCAAATGGGTTTTCCAGTTGAGGAGAAGTCTAGCAGGCGGTAGCACAGTTCCTCCTTTATATGAGATGATTGTCGCGGCTATTGACTGCTTTGCGGCGAATAACTGTGGATGTTCCCGAACACCGAGCCCTTCGAAAGCGGGATGCTCGCAGTCGGCGATTCCCAGGAGATCTATTGGGAATGCTCCGGTAATCCCAACGGTCGCCCTGCCGTGTATCTTCATGGTGGACCCGGTTCGGGATGCGTTCCGCAAAATCGGCGCTATTTCGACCCGGCGATCTACAAAATTATCTTAACCGACCAACGAGGGTGCGGGCGCAGCCGGCCGCGCGTCCGGGAAATCAGCGACCTCAAAGTCAATACGACCGCTCATCTCGTGGCAGACTTAGAGCGCCTGCGCGAACATCTTAGGGTGGATAGTTGGACCGTGCTCGGCGCTTCCTGGGGAAGCACACTCGGCCTGGTTTATGCCCAGGCATTTCCACACCGTGTAGCCTCGATGGTCTTGGCATGTGTGACCACGACGTCGCGCCGAGAGGTGCGATGGATAACGCACGATATGGGCCGCATTTTCCCTGAACAATGGGAACGATTCGCCTCGCTTGGTGCTGACGTTCTAAATCGGGAGATAGACCTAGCAGATAGTTACGCCGCGCTCGTTTTCAGCGCAGACGCTTCGGTTCGGGAGCGAGCTGCTTGTGAATGGTGCGCGTGGGAAGATACCCATGTTTCGTTAGGTCCCGGATACGCCCCAAGCCGTCGCTTTGAGGATCCGGTATTTCGACTGCTCTTTACGCGTCTCGTTACCCACTACTGGAGGCATGCCGCATTTTTAACTGAGGATCAGCTAATTCGTAACGCCTCCCTACTCAGCGATATTCCTGGAGTTCTTATTCATGGACGCCACGATATCAGCAGCCCCCTTGAGACGGCATGGCGGTTGCAGCGAGCTTGGCGAGGTAGCATACTGCAAATTATTGATGATGCCGGCCATGGTGGCGGGGCCTTACCGGAGAGTGTTGCCGTGGCGATGACGCGCATTGCGCCAGGCGAATAGGCGCACTCCCGTCGGCCTTACGCGAGCCTACACGTAGTCCGCAAGGGTGAGCTTCACCGTTTGTTGGGTTCCGTCTTTGGCCGTAATCTGCAGCGTGACGACGGTTCCCGCGGGTTGCGAGAAAACGTCGCGAATTTGCGAGAGCGACATGCCGCTCGCGGGTGAGCCGTCGACCGATGCGATCGCGTCGCCTTTCACGATGCCCGCGCTCGCTGCCGGCGTTCCGGGGCGCGAGTCGGCGACGATGGTGACGCCGCCGCGGCGGATGAGGAAGAGTCCGGAGCGCTCGTAAACGTCGGGCTCGTTGAGCGCCGCGTTGGGCACGAGCGCCATCGTGCCGTTGGGATAATCGAACGTAATGGTGAAGCGCCGCAGCAAATTGCCGCCGATATTGGCGCCGACAAACGGCGCGGCGAACGCACCCTGGGTTTGCGACGAGTAATCCGCCACGAGATTCGTCAATGTGAAATCGCTAATGCCGATCGAAGCGACGCGTCCAAGCCGGCCGATCGCTGGGCCGCCGACGCCAAAACCGTTGATGCCCGGGGCGCTAAGGGTTGGCGGAACGATCTGCGAATGTGCGGCGGTGAACGGAGCCATGAAGCTGATCGTATCGCGCGCACCGGTATCGATCGCGCACTCCGCCGGAATGCCGTCGATCGTACACGCGATCTGCGGCTGCGTGCCGTAGAAGACGAAGGGCACGACGTGCGCGCCGGCGGGTGGCGAGGGCGAGCCCGGCAGGCTCAGAGTCACGGTCTTACCGGCGTAGTCGAACGTGGTCACGTAGCGCGCTAGAACCTCCCAGCCGATCAACCCGTCGACGGGGCGGCCGGCCGAAACGCCGAAGCCCATGCGCGTTGGTGCGATCGCGAAGAGCTGATCGTTGACGACGGCGTCGCCGACCTGCAGCTTCGCGACCTTGCCAAAACTGACGCCTTCGGTCTGCGAACCGACGCCGCTTCCCTGTGCCGAGCCGCTGCCGAGTGCGCCGATCTCCTTGGCAACCGCCGGATCGACGATATTCGCGCCGCCGGTATCGAATATAAAGTGGTAGGGACCTTTGCCGTTAAGCGTCACGTCGATGTAGACGTGATTCTCGTGGAGCGCGACTGGGATAACTGTCGACGTCTTGCCGTTTTCTATCGAGAAATCGCTGGGCTGCGTCTGCGGACGCGCAAGCGCAGCCTCCGCGTCCGGCGGATCGAGCGTAACGCGCGTGATCGTCGCGTCGCTGTTGTTGCCGTCGCTGGAATCGGTGTGCGTGGCATACGGCACGTTCAGCCCGCCGGCTTTGCGGTAATCGGAGAAGGTCAGCGTCGCGGTCGTAAAGCCGTTGACGAAGAATGCGCGCGCCGGGAGATGCGTGGTGCGATCGAACCACAGCTCGAAGGGCACGAGCGAACCGCGTGGCGTGATGCTTAGTACGTCGAACGCGGTGCCGCCGGCGGTCTTCTCGCCGAGCCAGGAAACCGCGGCGCCGCCCATTTGCGGCTGCCAGAGCGCGTAGCTCGCGAGATAGGCTTGATCGATCTCCGAGGCGCGGCCGCTATCCCCGCCGGTGTTCCAGACAAGATGCGTTTGGTCGGCGTTCCACGCGACGCGGCCGTCGAAGCCGTCGAGGGAGGCGAACGGCCCAAGGTTTGTCGATTCGGCAAACCGGCCATCGCGCAGGCTAATCCATTGCGAGCCGGTGCCCGTGAGGCCGACGGCCGAGATGTTCATATCGAAGCGCATCGTGTTGGCAGCCGCGATCGACGCAATGCCGAGGGCTTGGCCGGAGGCCGCTACGAGCTGTGTGACTTGCGCGTCCGTGCCGGCGGCTCGGGCCGGAGCTACCGAAACGACGGCAGCGGCAATCGCGCCAAGGGTGGCGAGGCGGAGAAAGTTCATACCACCGTATACGGGCCTGCCGGCCCCTTGTTTCGTTCGGTTGGGGCGCTTGTTGAGCGCGGAGTCGTCGTGATAGGATTGCATGCAGCCATGGTGCACGAGATCGTTCTCCCGGAAACGAAGCCCGAGACCGAATGGGTGCGCGGCCGGCCGTTACAAAAAGTGAGCCCGCAGCGCGATCATTCTCGCCTGCAAACTGCTCTTGCAATGCAGCTTGACCGCTGGGCGGAAAAGAGGGGAGAGGTCGGTACGGAGTGGCGCTTTCGCGTTGCCCCACCGGGTGAGATTCGGCGGCCGCTCGTTCCGGACGTCGCCTACGCTTCGAACGAACGATTGCGCCCGTTGAGCTACGAAGAGTTGCAAGTACCGCCGCTGGCACCCGACGTCGTCGTCGAGATTCTCTCGCCGGACGACCGCCGCGCCGACGTGGACGACAAGATCGACACGTACCTTCGTGCGGGGTCGTCGCTGGCGATCGTCGTCGATCCGAGCGAACGCATCGTGGAGCTTCGCGACGGCTTCAAGATTGCGCGACTCGGTGAGGGCGATGCAATCGAACATGCCGCGCTTCCGGGCTTTCGTTATTCGGTGAGCGAGTTGTTTGGAGCGCTGCGAAGAGGCTAGCGTTAAGCGAAGAGACGCGGTTGCTCGGGCGGGATCGCGCCTTCGAGTTCGAGCAGGGCGCGCTTGAGCGGCAAGCCGCCGCCGTAACCGGTCAAGCTCCCATCTGAACCGATCACGCGGTGGCACGGGATCAGAATTGGAATGGGATTGGCGCCGTTAGCGCGTCCGACGGCGCGCGCGCCGTTCACCAAGCCGAGCCCCGTTGCAATCGCGCCATACGACGTCGTGGCACCATAGGGCACGCCTAACAGCGCGTTCCAGACCCGAAGCTCGAATGCAGAGCCCGCCGGTTCAAGGGGCAGATCGAAGACGCGTCGCTTGCCGAGAAAATACTCGCGCAACTGACCGCAGGCAGCGCGCATTCCTAGCCTCGCTGCGGACGGCGCCGCCGGCGATGCCGCCGCCGGCTTCTGGTTTGGAAGCAGAATCTCGACGAGAGTTCCGTCGCCGTTGACGGTCAGTTGGAGGACGCCGAGCCGCGTTTCGAGCGTCGAGCGAAAAAGCGCGCTATCCACTTAAAGTCCCGCGCTACAACGGAAACGCATCCGGGCCCTCCCTTCGTCCTTCGACTGCGCTCAGGATGACAAGACTGCGCTCAGGATGACAAGACTGCGCTCAGGATGACAAGACTGCGCTCAGGATGACAAGGGGATGTTAACCGGCCGCGGCAAAGGCTTCGGGTCGTGCTTTCGATCGAAACCGTCCAAACATCGTTCGGTGACCTGGCCTTTCGCCGCGGTTTGGCGTACGCGAAGACTGGGCGCGTCATTCAAGTTAGCCGGAAATCCGCCAAGACGATCGAGGCTCGGGTGCAAGGATCCGCAACGATTCCCTACGACGTAACGGTCGACTTGCAGACTGCCGGGAGTGGCCTTCGGTTTTCGAGCTACTGCGACTGCCCCGTCGAATATAACTGCAAGCACGGTGCCGCGGCCGTCATCGCCTTCCTCGACATGCGGGCCCCCGACGAGATCCTTCCGCCGCGCGGCGAGGACGACACTGTCGATGGCGCGATCTTTGGCTGGCTGCGGCAACTCGAAGCCTATCGCGCACTCCCCGCTGCACCGCAACACGAAGACGTGCGGTATCTTCTCGACGTTGCCGGCAGTCCGCCGCGCATAAAGTTGACGGCTCGCGCGGCATCGATGCTCAAGAACGGCGAGCGCAGCCTGGGGCGCGCGATCGCCGTCGAAAGCCTCAACTATGCCGGCGGCAGCTATATTGCGGCGATCGATCGCACGATCGGGCGGCTCGCGGCGGCCGCGGGAATTACCGGTCAGTACGCCCTGGCGGCACGCGGTGCGAATGTCTCGCCGCGGTTGCTCGCGATGCTGTGTGCGGAGATCGTTCAAACCGAGCGCCTGCATTGGCAGTCCACCAAATCGCCGGCGCTCGCGCGTCGCGATCTCGTGGAGCAGCGCCTGGCATGGTATTTGGATGCCCACGGTCGCCAGTATCCCGGCGTCGCAGGAAATCAAGCGGTGCGTCTGTTGGCTAGCAATCCGCCCTGGTACGTCGATCCCGATCGCTGCGAGTGTGGCACGATCGATTTTGGGCTCGCACCGGAAGCCGTCGCGCTGGTGGTCGAGGCACCCCCGCTGACGCCGCGCAACGCGCGGCACGTACAGGCGGTATGGACGCGCGTGTTTGGCGCAAACGGTTTTCCCGCTCCGCAGCCCGACGTTGAAACGGCCGTCGTCGAGCGCGATCCGGTTCCAGTGCTGCGACTGCGCGGATTTTCCTCACCCTCGCTGGCGGCCGTCGCCGAACTGACTTTTGCGTACGGCACGCACTCGGTTCATTTCTCCGCGGATGCGCCGCGCGAATTCCAGACGGTCGATGACGGCCGCGTCAGCGTCTGGCCCCGCGGTTACGATTTCGAAGCGGCAGCTCGCGCGGAGCTCGATAGCTACGGTCTACACCTCGTTACTTGGCCGGAGATCCAACAGATCGAACACCGGAACTCCACGTTACGCTTTCCGGGAATGGGCGAACAGCGCTGGGTGCAGTTTCTCGACGACGCGGTGCCGGCGCTGCGCGCGAAGGGCTGGCGCATCGAGATCGGCGCCTCATTTCCTTACGAGTTAGTCGAAGCCGACGATTGGGACGCGCAGATCGAGCCAAGCGCAAACAACTGGTTCGAGTTCGATCTCGGCATCAATGTCGGCGGCGCGCGCGTCTCGCTGCTGCCGATCGTTATCGAGGCGTTGCGCGGGCTAGGCATTCGCTCGCACGATCAGTTGGCGCAGCTCGGCGATAGCGCGACCGTTTACGGCCGCGTGCGCGAGGGCGCGTTTGTCGCCTTGCCGGCGGCGCGGATCGCCCCGCTTCTGGCGGCGCTCGTCGAACTCTTCGACGCACCGCTCACGCGCGAAGGGCGACTCGCGCTGACGCCCGCGCACCTCGCGTCGGTCGCGCAACTCGAACGCTCCACGCCTGTGCGCTGGGCCGGAGCGGGGCAACTGCGCGATCTGGTTCGGGCGCTCGCCGACGAAGATGCGCTCGCGACGGTCGCGCTGCCGGCAACCTTCAACGGAGTGCTGCGACAGTACCAGGAGCGCGGCGTTGCATGGCTTCAGCTCCTCGCGCGCAACGGTTTCGGCGGCGTGCTCGCCGACGACATGGGCTTAGGGAAGACCGTCGAGCTGCTCGCGCACGTCGCGATCGAAAAAGCGGCGCATCGCCTGAAGCGCCCGGT
>JABCZE010000100.1 GCA_013289785.1 Vulcanimicrobiota bacterium
CACGCTAGAACTGACGGCGTCGATCACCCAGCGCCCACCTGCGCCCGGCGCGTGGTGAAAGAAGGCGCGTTGACTCACAAAGGCCGTACCGGCGCCAATCGCGAGAAAAATCACGAGTGCGAAGCGCAACAGCGGCCTTGCCGAACCCTCCGGTTCCGGCACGAGCGCTCCGAACAACGGAACGGCCAGCCACGACGCGAGCAGACGATACCGGCCGACGTCGCTCTCGTTCGGATAGATAATGGAAAAGAGCAGTGCCGCCGTGCAGGCGACGCAGAGCACCAGCGTCGTGCGCCAGTTCCGGCGCCACGCCGCCGCGACCCCAGCCAGGATTAAGAAGGTCGCAAACGTGCCGTACTGTTGCTGAGTGCCCGTCACGAACGCCCACAGCGCGTCCCCGATGCGCAGCGGGTTGAATGCCTGCACGAAATAACCGGCCGTCTGAAACTGGCTGCCGGTCAACTCCAGTGCGAGCCCGTGGGGCGAGCGCGGATCGTTGTAGTTCCAGAAGATGCCACCCGTCGTGCCGTGCAATCCAATCGTTGGGTCCAGTCCATGCGCTACGATGTATGCCGAGCGTAATGGCAGATAGAGATAGAGCGCCAAACCGCCCAGCATCAGCTCGAGCGAAACCCCGGCGAGCCGCAACGACGGCTTGCGCACGGCGACCAGCGTGCCGATGACCAAGCCCGGCAGCACCCAAAGCGCATTAGGGTGCGCCGCCATGCCGAGCCCGCACAGCGCAAAGGCGCCGGCGAACCAGCGCGGCTCTCCCGTGCGCATCCATCGCAGGAAGGCGTAGATTGCGACCGCTTCGCAGGCGACGGCAAGATCCTGCGCCTCAGCGCGTGCGGCGTGCGCCCAGACGTCCTGCGTGAACGCAAACCAGAGCGTGGCGAAGAGCGCGACCCAACGGCTCGCGCCGATCTCGCGGGCGACTGCATACCCGGCAAGCGCCGTTATTGCAATCGCAACGCCGCTCATCGCATTCATGCGAAAGGCGACCGAACCGACGATCGCGACGTGCGACCAGACGTACCCCACCAGCGTGTAGAGCGGAAAGCCGGTCGGATGCGCGATGCCCAAGATATACGGAACGCCTTGAAGCTCGGCCGTATCCCACGACCCCGGCTCGGCCGACGCGCTCGCGAAGTACGCGGCCGCGGGAAGTACGAAAGCCGCGAAACGCGGCAGGGCCGCGAGCCGCGGCCAGATCACGCCAGCGTGGGCAACGGAAGTGACGGACGCGTCGAGAGATCGGGCCGCACTTCTTGGAATCCCGCGAGTGCGCCGTCCATGAGCGCCAGCGCGAGATCGAGCTGCGGATCCTTTCCGTCGCGAAAATCGTGCGGCGCGATGTCGACGTCGTAGTCGGGATCGGCGCCGCGATTTTCGACGCTCCAACCGACGTCGACGAACCAGAACGAGAACTCCGGCTGCGTCGTGAGCGTGCCGTCGACGAGGTGGTGGTACGGATCGATTCCGATGACGCCGCCCCACGTGCGTTTTCCGACCAGCGGCCCAAGCTTGTAGAGCTTGAAGCAGTGGCTGAAGATGTCGCCGTCGGAGCCTGCGAACTGGTTGGTCAGTGCGACCATCGGGCCGTTCACCGATTCGGGCGGATAGGGTTGCGGAGCCCCGTACCGCGGGATGTCGTAGCCGACGCGTTTGCGCGCGAGCTTCTCGAGCAGCAACGGTGAAACGTGGCCGCCGCGATTATAGCGCACGTCCACGATCAAGCCTTTGCGGTCGAATTCGCTCAAATAACCGCGATGAAACTCGGAGAAGCCCCACGGCCCCATGTCGGGAATGTGAAGGTAGCCCACGCGTTCGCCGGTTCGCTCGTGCACCAGCCGCCGGTTTTCGTCGACCCACGCGCGATAGCGCAGGGCCGCTTCGCTCGCGAGCGCCTTCACCAGCACGGTCCGCTCCTCGCCTTTGCGCGAACGCAGCGTCACCGAGGTGTCGCGACTCGACGCATTGACGAGCAGTCGGCCGGGAGTAACGTCGCGCGACAGCCGCTTCGCGCCGATGGCGACGATGCAGTCGCCTTCGTGCACGTCCAACCCCGGCTCCGCCAAGGGCGAATCGCTCTCGCGGTTCCACGAGTCGCCGCGATAGATACGCTCGATGCGGTAGCCGCCTCGTTCCTCGTCCCAGCGCAGATCCGCTCCGAGGAAACCGCGTTGGTATTGTGGCGGTTCGCGATAGTCGCCGCCCCATTCATAGGCGTGCGACGTGCCCAGCTCGCCCTGCATCTCCCAAATCAGGTCGGAGAGTTCGGTGCGCGTGCGCACGCGCGGCAACACGGCCGCATAACGATCGAAGACGCGGTCCCAGTCGATGTCGTTCATGTCCTCGACCCAGAACTGTTCGGTCTGAAGCCGCCACGCCTCACGATACATCTGCGCCCATTCGTCGCGCGGAACGATCTCGACGCTGGCGCGATCGACCTCGATCCAGCCGCTTCTGCGGCCGGGTTCGGGCGGCGGCTTCTGCTCTTCACCCTCTTCGGGCAGATCGCCGAGCGCGTCAATCGCTCGCAAGCGGTCGTTGGAGCGATAGATCAGCGTTCGCGCGTCGGCGCCGAGTTGAATCTCGTCGCACTCGTTGGCGATCGTTGCTAGGCGCTGCTGCTCGAAGTCGTAGGCCAAAAGCGTTCCGTGATCGTCCTTGTCGAGATCCTCGCGCCGCGTCGGTTTAATTCCCTTGACCGGAAAGAGCGTGAAGAGCACGCGTTGCGGCGCCGCGACGATTTGTTGGTAGTCCCCCTCGTCAACCGGAAAACCGAGCACGCGCCCCTGAATTCCGTCAAAGTCGATCTCCACGTCGGACGGCTTCTGCGGTTTTCCGTTCTTCGCGCGTCCGTGATCGTGGTCGCGATCCTGATGAACCGGCTTCGGCTTCGGCACGAACGGCGACGGCACGTCGTTACGCAGCGTCACGACGAACGGGCGGCTGGCCTGGGGAAAGCTCAAGTCGAACTGCAGCGCATCGTAGACGGGATTGAAGTCGCGTGTCGAGATGAAGTACAGATACTTGCCGTCCGGATCCCAGACCGGCGACTGATCCGCCCGCAACGGCGACGTCACGTCGTGGATCTTTCCCGAACGAACTTTGACGACGCGAATGATCGACGTGCCCTGCGCCGGCGACCAAACGTAGGCCAAGAAGCGTCCGTCGGGAGAGAAGGACAAACCGGTGATACGGTGCGACGGGCAGGAATCGAGGACGCGAACCTTTCCGTCGTCGAGGTTTGCGACGCACAGCTCGTGGCGGTGGTTCGCAAAGGCGACGACGTCGTCGGTGGGCGAGCAGACCATGTCGGTTACGCGGCCGATGTCTCCGCTGGTGACCAAGCGCGGCTCGCCCGAAGCGTCGGCCCGGTACAGGGCGATCTGCTCGTATCCGTTGATGTCGGTGACCGAAGCGAGCCGTTCGCCGTCGGGCAGCCACCGCGTGAGACGGCTGCGTGCCTTGCTCCCCACGCCGTGGCGGATGACGGCCCCTTCGAAAAGCGGCATCGTAAACGTTTGGCCGCGCGAATCGAAGGCGACTTGCGTTCCCTCGGGGTTCGGCGTGAACTGCTCGAGCGATTCCGCCGCGTTCTCGAAGCGGCGCGCGAGCTGCGGCGCGGTGGAGTGCGTCTCGACCTCAACGCGCGAGACGCTGTCGCTTTCAATATCGAACAGCTTGATGTCTCCGCCGGCGGCGTAGACGATGCGCCGGCCGTCGGTGGCAGGAAAGCGCGCGTAGTACTCGCTCTCATTGGTGTGGCGGCGAATGTCGCTTCCGTCGAGTTCGCAAGAATAAATGTTGCCGATGCCATCGTGATCGGCCAAGAAGTAGATGCGGTCTCCGATCCACATCGGCCAGCAGGGATTCCCGTCGGGTAACGGCAGGCGCACGAACTGATCGGAGCCCTGCGCTTGCACCCAAATCTCACCCGCCGTGCCGCCACGATACCGCTTCCAACGCGCTGGATCGGCGGCGTTGCGGCCGATGGCGAGTCTTCCATCGGGCCCGTACGAGATGACCCGGCCGTGGCCGAGGTCGAGCTCCCGCGGGTCGCCACCGTCGCGTGCAATGATGAACGGCCGAGTCTCGCCTTCGTACCACGTCGTCGGGTTTCCGACGAAGAGGATCTCGGTTCCATCGTGGCTCCATCCGATCGTCGAGACCATCGTTGCTCCGAGAAAAGTCAGACGGCGTGGTTCGCCGCCGCGCGCCGGCATGACGTACAGCTCTGGGTTTCCCTCGTCGGTCGAGACGAACGCAATCCACTCGCCGTCGGGCGAAATGCGCGGAAACGAACACGTACCAAAACTCACGGTAAGCCGGATGGCGTCACCGCCGTGCGCCGAGGCGCTCCACAAGTCGTCCTCGCAGACATAAACTATGCGGTCGCCTGCTATCGACGGATAGCGGTAGTAGCCCTGATTCATATGGGAGTTGCTTGGCGACAGGGTATCCCGCTCCCCTTATTTCGGGGCATGCGGCATGGCGCCGCCGGTCACGTGCAAAAGCCGGCCGAGCGTTGCGTTCAGCTCGGCTGCGTTTTGAATTTGAACGAGCATGGGGACCAGGGTTGGCGTGCGCGAGCGGCGTTCGAAGGGTTCGATCGGGCCGTTCCACGCAAACTGGGTCGCCGAATCGCCCGCCAAGCTGCGAAATAAGAGTTCGGCGCCCACCGCGTTAGCCCAGCCAAACTCGGGGCGCGTGTAGCGCCAATATCCGTTGGGATAGAAACTCTCGTGAAACAAGCCGCTTTCACCGTCGGTTTCGGCCAGCGTCGTAATTGCGTTGGCCACCTCCGCCGAAGATGTCGCGGTGAGAGCGCTGCCGATGATGCCCAGCGGCCACACGTACCCATACGGGGTGTGGGGGCTGCCGAGTCCCTCTGCGTATCTTCCCGAGAAGAAGTACGGATTGGCGGCGCTGAGCGCGAACTTTCGCGTGGCCAAGTACGTCGGATCGAATGCCGAGCACCAGTCGATGTACGGTAACGTCGTAAGGTTCGGAATGTTGGCGTCGTCCATGAGGTTATAGCGCCCAAAACCGTCGGTCTCATAAGCATACATCCACACGTGACGGCCGGTGTCGAAGTAGCGCCCGTAGCGTTCGATGCCCACTTGGACGCGGGCCTCCAGCGCTCGAGCCCGATTGGCGAGCGCTGCATCGCCATAACCGTCGAGCGCGAGTCTTTCGATGTCGCGTAGGGCGACCACGGCCATCGCGTTTTGTGGAATGTTGAACCGGAATCGCACGGCATCGTCCGAGGGACGGAAGGCGCCCCAAATCAGGCCGGTGCCCCCGTTGTACGTGTCGTCGGTCTGAACGCGATAGGGATAAACGTAACGGCTGCAGGCGCGGTGCCGTTCTTCGCAATCGTACGTGGCGACGATAGTTCGCAGCGCGCGGTGCAGGTCGGGGGTGAAGACGGTCCGATCCTGCGTCGAGCGCCAGTAGACCCACGCGAGGACTACCGGCCACGCGGGCGAGTCTACTTCCCACTTGCGTTCCCAAACGTGATAGTCGGCGTCGAGCGCGTTGGCGTAGGGATCCGTCAAAACATTGCGGGCGTTTCGCTCGATCACGCCCGCGAACCGGGCGCGCAGGACCGGATAGACCGCTTGATAGCGAATGTAGGGAATCGTTTGCGCGGAAGAGTCGCGCAGCCACATCGCCGGAATGTCGCCGGTCTGCACGTACGTCGTTGCGTCGTCTTCGAGGAAGAAGTCGTGGAATAGCGTGTGAAAGAGGTGCGCGGTCTCAATGGCCCGCGTGCGCCGGCCGGTCATCGGGAGGACGAGCGTTTGCCCGGCGACCCGGTCGGGGAGTAGATACCAGAGGGCGGCGATCGCGCAGATGATCGCGAGTGACCGTGCAACGAGTAACCGCACTATGGAGTTGTCTGCTTCGCGCCAAGGAGGTTCGTTCTTGCCGCGAGCCGCAAACAGGCTTCGACGATGACCGATGACGCATTGTTGCACGATTTCGAAATGCGCAAGCCGCGCGCGCTCGCGCGGGCGATCTCGTGCGCGGAATCGGGCCGCGGTCGCGATATCGTGCGCGCGCTCTATTCACAGACGGGCCGCGCGCTTACGATCGGACTCACGGGACCTCCGGGCGTCGGGAAGTCGACGCTGGCGTCGGCGCTCGTTCGCAAAGCACGTGGACTCGGTAAGAGCGTCGGTGTGATCTCCGTCGATCCGAGCTCGCCGTTCTCGCATGGGGCGCTGCTCGGCGATCGCATCCGTCTCGCGGAACACTTCACCGACGAAGCGGTCTTCAT
>JABCZE010000101.1 GCA_013289785.1 Vulcanimicrobiota bacterium
CAACCTCTGATAACGCCTTCGTCGCGCATCTTGCTCAGTGCCGGAAACGCGCCCTTGCGGGCGATCTCGAACTGATCTTCCCAGGGGCCGGGCAGCCACGGATTATCCGGTGAGAGATCGTGGACGAAGACGACGTCGAGCGCGTCGACCCCTAACCGCTGCAGGCTGTCTTCAATCGAGCGCTTCACGCCATCGGCCGTGTAATCGTAACGGAGATTGTTGGGTGAAGGGGTGAACGGAAAATACTCTTTCGCGTTGTTATCGCGCGACGCAGTGAGCAATTTCCCGACCTTCGAGGAGAGTACGTACTCGCTGCGCGTTTGCTTGTGCAAGAACGTGCCAAGCCGGCGCTCCGCCAGTCCCAGGCCGTACCATGGAGACGTGTCGTAGTAGCGCACGCCGGCCTCCCAGGCGGCTTTGATTGTATCGTACGCGTCTTCGTCGGTGACATAGGCGAACTCGTTACCGAACGGCACGCCGCCGAGACCGAAGGACTTTCCGTCGAAGATTTCAGACGCGTTCATGCATACTCTTATCCCCGCGTGCCGCGAAGCCTAACGGAGGGACCTAATCCAAATCGACCTTCAATCGTTCTTGGGCTCCCAGCAGCCAGAATTCGAGCGCGATGTCGGGTTCGAACAAGAGCGCCTGGCGTCTGCGAAAAGTTGTCACGCGCTGTTTCTCAACCGCCGGGTCGCCGAAGCGGTATGCGGCCTCAGCCACGGTCAGCGTTTTAACGTCCTCAAGCCAGCGAAAATCACTCTCAACGAGTGCGACGTTCTCTACGAGATCCTGTGCGGCACGTAGCGTTGGCGCTTGGCGCGCTTCGATTACAGCGATTCTCATTCGGATGGCGCCCGTGGGGAACACCGGCGTTGCACTGATTTTCTCAAGGCGTTTCCTCAGAGTAGGCAGTAGGCGAGTAGCTTGGCCGTCGTGATATGCATCGCGTTTGATGGGCAATTCGCTAAAGTCGTAGTCGGAGCAATTTCCCTGTACGTAGCTCGTGACCTCATCGAGCTCTGCCCAATCCCCGGACAGAACGCTGAATGCAGCAAGGTAGTTCCAGTAGCTCCCAAAAAACGGCAGCCCTCGAATAAACAAGAAATGGTCGTCAAGAATCTTCAGCGTCTTGTACGCGTCGAAAAATGGGCGGATGAATCTGCGACCATCCTCATAGCTGCTGTTCAAATACGCGTAACGTGCCTCAGCGAGTACGTACTGTTGTGGAATTTTTGGAAACGGTGTTTTCCGAAAAAGGGCTAACCCTTTCTCGGGCTCCTTCGCACGAATGTACTGCTGCCCAAGTGAGAATTGTATGAGCGGCGAATTCGGAAACTGGTGGTACGCCTCCCGAAAACGCTGTAATGCAACGTCGTCGCGACCATCCTGGAATGCCGTGATCCCATAGAGATGCGACCACTCCTCGCGCTCGGCATCACTTAATCCAGCTAGATCGATCTTTCCTAGCACCTGCTCGATTTCGCCGGCCTTCCCCTCTTTGGCCAGCTTGTTCGCGAGATCGCCTACCCAAGTCATACTTGCGCTCCGTCCTCCGCCGCATGGTACTTGCGCCGAATCTCTTCGATGTCGACCGCCGGCGGCGGAAACTTCATGTCGAATGACTTCAAGGTCTCGACGACGATCTTCGAGACCGCGAGGTTCCGAAACCATTTGCGCTTCGAAGGAATGACGAACCAGGGCGCGTGCGCCGTGCTGGTCTTGGCCAGCACGTCCTCGTACGCTTTTACGTATTCCGGGAAATACGCTCGCTCCGAATAGTCCGATTCGCTGATCTTCCATTGCCGCGACGGGTCGTCGAGGCGCCTTGCGAAGCGGCGGAGCTGCTCTCTTTCGGTAACGTGCAGGTAGAACTTGAGGATCGTCGTGCCGGCCAAGGTGAGGTTTCGCTCGAACTCGTTGATCAGCTCGTACCGCTTCGACCAAACCGATTTGGGAACGAGACCGCGCACGCGTGCAATGAGGACGTCCTCGTAATGCGAGCGGTTGAAGATCACGATCTCACCCTTTGCGGGTGCCTGAACGTGCGCGCGCCACAAGAAATCGTGATCGGCCTCTTCTTTCGACGGTTCCTTGAATGCATGGGCGCGCGCGCCTTGGGGATCGAGTGCGCCGAAAACGTGCCGGATCGTTCCGTCTTTTCCGGAGGCATCCATGCCCTGCAGGCACACGAGCAGCGAACGGCCGTGCTCGGCGTACAGCAGGTACTGGAGATCGGCGAGCCTGCGATCGTCGCGCTTCATCTCCGCGGTCGCCACAGCCTTGGTTTTCTTCGCGCCGGTAAAGCCGGATTTTATGTCGGCCAGCTTTACGCACGTGCCGGGCTTTACCGCGAAGAGTTTGCCGTAGTTCAAAGCTTCAACAATCCGCTTTCCTTTCCAACCTCTTCAAATGCAGCCAGCGCCCGATCCATCTCGTCTTTGGTTAGTGCGGCGCTGATCTGCACTCGGATGCGCGCCGTCCCTTCCGGCACGACGGGATAGCCGAAGCCGGTAACAAAGACGCCGGCCTTCAACAGCTTGTCGCTGACCGCGATGGCAAACGCCGTTTCGCCGACGATGATTGGAACGATTGCGCTTTCGCTGTCGAGCGGTTTGTAGCCGATGCGCTTGAGACCGTCGCGGAAATATCGCGTATTCTCACGCAGCTTTGCGACCAGGCTGGGATGCGACTCGAGATACTCGATCGCGGCCAGTGAACTGCAGGCGACCGTCGCCGGCAGCGCATTGGAGAAAAGCTGCGGCCGCGAACGCTGGATGAGCGTGTCGACCAAGGCGTTGCTGCCGGCGACGAAACCGCCGGCCGCGCCGCCCAGCGCCTTGCCCAACGTCCCGGTAATGATATCGATCTTTCCGGTCAAACCATAATGCTCGATCGTGCCGCGGCCGGTCTCGCCCATGACGCCGGTTCCGTGCGAATCGTCGACGACCGTGATGGCGCCATACTTTTGCGCCAGCTCGACGATCTCGGGAAGCTTGGCAAGATCGCCCTCCATCGAGAAGACGCCGTCGGTGACGATTACGATCGGAAAGCTGCCGGCGACGCTCTGCAGCTTCTCTTCCAGTTCGCGCATGTTGCTATGCTTGAAACGCTCCCGTCTCGCTTTTGAAGCCAGCCGGACGCCGTCGATAATCGAGGCGTGGTTCAGCTCGTCGGAGACGATCGCCGAGCCCGCATCGCAGATCGTCGGGAAGAGACCGGTGTTCGCGTTCCAACAGGAGACGTACGAGAGCGCGGCCTGGGTGCCCAAAAACTCCGCAATCCGCTCTTCGAGCACGCGGTGGATGGAAAACGTTCCACAAATGAAGCGCACCGATGCGGTGCCCGCGCCGTACTGGTCGAGCCCGCGTTTTCCCGCCTCGACGACGTCGGGCAGATCGGCGAGCCCCAAGTAGTTGTTGCTCGAGAGCACGATCACGTCGCCGGCTTCTTCCATATGGACTTCCGCCGCCATCGGCGTCGTCAGATGGCGCAGGTGCTTGTACGTGCCGGCCTTTTTGAGCACGTCCAAATCGGTTTGCAGCTTCGCTTCGAACGCCTGATTCATAGTGTCGCCCCTACTCCTTTGAAGTCCAAAACGATCTTGGCGGCTTCGCCCTTGCGCATCAGCTCGAATGCGCGGTCGAACTCGCGATACGGCACCACGTGCGTGATGATCGACCGCAGATCCACGCGCCCGCTCTTCACCAGCGCCTCGGTCTGATACCAGGTTTCGAACATGCGCCGCCCGTTGATGCCGAGCACGGTCAGCCCCTTGAAGATGATGCGCTCGGCGAGATTGAGATTGACGCTATCGGACGGAATCCCGAGCAGCGCGGCCGTTCCCCCGTTGCGCACGAGTTGGAGGCCCAGGTCGATGGCCGCCCCGCTTCCCGACATCTCGAGCAAGACGTCGACCCCGTCGCCGCGGGTCCGGCGTTTGATTTCGTCGACGAGATCGGGCCGGCTCGAAAGAAACGTCGCGTCGGCACCGAGCCGTTGCGCGAGTTCGAGCTTCGCCGGATTGACGTCGATTGCGTAGACGAAGCTCGCACCGGCGGCACGCGCGACCGGTATCGCCATGAGCCCGATCGATCCCACCCCGGTGATGGCGACGCTCTTAACGCTGACGCCCGCCGCCATGACCGTGTGCACCGCGTTGCCGAGCGGATCGAAGACGGCGGCATATTCGTCCGGAATCGCCGGATCGAGCCGCCAGACGTTGTATTCCGGAATCGAGATGTACTCGGCGAACGCACCGTCGCGGTCGACGCCGATGATTTTGACTCGCTCGCAGATGTGAGCGTTGCCGGTGCGGCAGAGAAGGCAGGTGAGATCGGCGATATGACCTTCGGCCGAAACGCGCTCCCCCACTCGAACGGAAGTCACGGCATCGCCGATTGCGGCGACGGTGCCCATGAACTCGTGGCCGACGACGAGCGGCGGCTTGATGCGGTGCTGCGCCCACGCGTCCCACGCGTAGATGTGATAATCGGTGCCGCAGAGGCCGGCCTTCTCGACCTTGATCAGCACGTCGGTCGGGCCGATCGAGGGTATCGGCACCTCGGCTAACGTAAAACCGGGCCCGGGGCCCGGTTTTACCAGCGCCATCATTGTCGAAGCCATGAAGGCGCTGGTATTTCAGAGGAGCCCCACGGGCTCCTAGCTCACGCGCTCGTTGTTAGAAAAGACCGCCAGGTCCCGAGGCGTGATGAAAACCTCCTCGTCTTTGCGCACCCCAAGGGCGGCAAAGCGGTCCTGGGGGATCTCGACCTGGACGCGCGCTCCCCACTCGGTCAGTGCTTCGATTTTTACCACCGGACCGGCCGCATTGATGTGCGTGGTCCTAGCACGCAATGAGTTCGGCCCGAGGGACTGGCGTCCGATCTCCAGCGCGTGCGGGCGAACGAAAAGCAAGTGACCCGTAGCCTCCCGATCGATGCGCGCCGTTCCGTTGTCGACGCGTCCGTGAAACAGGTTGACGTTCCCCAAAAAGTTGTAGACGAACGAGCTGGCGGGGTTGTGATAGACCTCGTCAGGCGTACCGACCTGTTCGATTTTGCCGGCATTCATCACGGCAATTTGATCGGCGACCTCGAGCGCCTCATCTTGATCGTGGGTCACGAAGACGCTGGTGACCCCCACCTCGTCGTGAAGCTCGCGCAGCCAACGGCGCAGTTCCTGACGGACTTTGGCGTCGAGCGCACCGAACGGCTCGTCCAGTAGCAGAACGCTCGGCTCCACGGCTAGCGCGCGGGCCAAAGCGACGCGCTGCCGCTGGCCGCCGGAGAGTTGGGTCGGATAACGCCCAGCCTGATTGCGCAGCTGGATAAGATCGAGCAGTTGTCCGACGCGCGCTGCGATTTCCGCGCGCGAAGGGCGCAACCGGCGCGGCCGAACGCGCAAACCAAAGGCAACGTTCTCGAAAACCGTCATGTGCCGAAATAACGCATAGTGTTGGAAGACGAATCCTACCCGGCGTTCGCGCGCCGTACGGTCGCTAATGTCGCGGCCGTCAAACTGTACCTCGCCAGAGTCGGCGTTCTCGAGGCCCGCGATAATTCGCAGCAACGTGGTCTTCCCGGAGCCGGAGGGCCCCAGCAGCGCGACGAGCCTCCCCTGCGGTATCTCCAGACTAACGTTATCGAGCGCGGTGAAGCTCCCGAACGTCTTCGAAACGTTGCGAACTGCGATGCTCATGGTGACGGCCTTTCCATCGCGGCCGCCCGCCATTCCACTGCGCTCTTGACGACCAAGGTCGCCAGCGCCAACAGCGCTAGAAGCGAAGCGACGGCAAAAGCCGGCACGAATTGGTAATCGTTGTAAAGGACTTCGATTTGCAGCGGCATTGTGTTCGTTAGCCCGCGAATATGGCCCGAAACGACCGACACCGCGCCGAACTCACCCATCGCACGGGCGTTGCAGAGGATCACGCCATAGAGCAGGGCCCATTTTACGTTGGGAAGGGTGACCTTCATGAACGTCTGCCAGCCATTGGCACCCAAGGTCAACGCCGCTTCTTCTTCATCGTTGCCCTGAGCGGCAATCGTCGGAAGCAGCTCGCGCGCCACGAAGGGAAACGTGACGAAGATTGTCGCGAGCACGATCCCCGGAACCGCGAAAATAATTTGCACGTTATGGGCCGCCAGCCACGGCCCGAACCATCCGTGACTGCCAAAGAGCAACACGTAGGTCAAACCGGCTACCACCGGCGAGATCGAAAACGGGAGGTCGATCAGCGCGATCAAAAAGCATTTC
>JABCZE010000102.1 GCA_013289785.1 Vulcanimicrobiota bacterium
CGACGGAATCTTCGTGTACTTCAGCTTCTCCGGATCGTCGGGATCGACGTCGCCAAGAATGTGGTCGCCGGAGCCGAAGACGCCCTTGAGCATCTCCTCGGCGAGCTCGTCCTCGACCATGCGTTGAATCGCGCGGCGAAGCGGACGCGCGCCGAACTCCGGGTCCCATCCCTTTTTTGCGAGCACGGATTTTGCCGCGTCGGTTACCTTGAGCTCCATCTCCTGAGCGCGAACCTCGCGCACGACTTTGTTGAGCTCCAAGGTGACGATCTTTTCGATCTGTTCGCGCGTGAGCTGATGGAAGACCAGCACTTCGTCGACGCGGTTGAGGAACTCGGGACGGAACGTCTGCTTAACCTCTTCCATCACCCGATTCTTCATGCGCTCGTAGGCCTTGGCCTCATCGGCGTTCGACATCCGTTCGGGACGGAAACCGATATCGGTCGTAGTAGTCATTCCGGTCGCGCCAACGTTGCTCGTCATAATGATGACCGAGTTCTTGAAATCGACTTGCCGCCCCTGAGAATCGGTGAGGCGCCCATCTTCGAGTACTTGCAGCAGCAGGTTGAAGACGTCCGGATGCGCTTTCTCGATTTCGTCGAGCAGCACGACGGAGTACGGACGACGGCGGATCGCTTCGGTTAACTGGCCGCCCTCTTCGTAGCCGACATATCCGGGCGGCGCGCCGACGAGGCGGCTGACCGAATACTTCTCCATGTACTCCGACATATCGATGCGGATCATCGACTCTTCGTCGTCGAACAAGAAGGCTGCGACGCTGCGCGCCACCTCGGTCTTGCCGACACCCGTCGGACCGAGGAAGATGAACGAACCGATCGGGCGAGCGGGATTCTTGAGACCGGCCCGCGAGCGGCGGATTGCCCGGGTAAGGACGTTGATCGCCTCTTCCTGGCCGACGACGCGCTCGTGCAGCAACTCGCCCATCTTGAGCAGCTTCTCGGTTTCGGCCTCCGCAAGGCGGCTAACGGGAATCTTCGTCCACGCAGCAACGATCTCGGCGATGCTGTCCTCGGTTACTTTGAGAGTGCGGTCGCCGGCCGGTTTACGATCGCGCCATTCTTGCTCGAGGTTTGCTTTCTCCAGACGCAGCTTCTCTTCACGATCTCTGATGCTTGCGGCTTTGTCGAACTCTTGGTTCTTGACGACCGATTCTTTTTCAGCGATAAGCTTGCGCAGTTGCGAATCCGCTTCGCGAATCGCCGGCGGCGGCAGCATCGCTTGCAGGCGCACGCGCGAACTGGCTTCGTCGATTAAATCGACGGCTTTGTCGGGAAGGAAGCGATCGGTGATGTACCGGTCGCTGAGTTTGGCGGCAGCCGCGAGCGCCTCGTCGGTGATTTGCACCTTGTGATGGGCTTCGTAGCGATCGCGCAGGCCTTTGAGAATCTCGATCGTCTCTTCGACCGTCGGCTCGCCGACCATAACGGGTTGGAAGCGCCGCTCCAGCGCTGAATCTTTCTCGATGTGTTTACGAAACTCGTTGAGCGTCGTCGCACCGATGCATTGCAGTTCGCCGCGCGCGAGTGCCGGCTTGATGATGTTGCTGGCGTCGATCGCGCCTTCGGCGGCGCCCGCGCCGACGAGCGTATGCAGCTCGTCGATAAAGAGGATGATCTCGCCGGCGGCCGTGCGGATCTCGTCCATCACGCGCTTCATGCGCTCTTCGAACTCGCCGCGATACTTCGTGCCCGCTACGAGCCCCGCTAGGTCCAGCGTGATCACGCGCCGGTCGCGCAGCGGCTCTGGTATTTCACCCTTGATGACGCGTTGCGCCAGACCCTCGGCAATCGCGGTCTTACCAACGCCAGGCTCGCCGATGAGCGCCGGGTTGTTCTTCGTGCGCCGCGAGAGAATTTGAATGACGCGTTCGATCTCGTTGTTTCGACCGATGACCGGGTCGAGTTTGTTGTCGCGTGCCAGTTGCGTGAGATCGCGGCCATAGGCGTCGAGCGTCGGGGTCTTGCTCTTTCCTTTTGGAGCGCTCGGTTGGCCCTCGGCGCCAAGGAGCGACGTCGTCTGCACGCGGACCTTCGCGGGGTCGACGCCCAAGTTGGTGAGCACGCGCGCGGCGACGCCTTCGCCCTCTCGGATCAAGCCGAGGAGCAAGTGCTCGGTCCCAATGTAATTATGGTTGAGTTGGCGTGCCTCTTCGAAGGCGAGTTCGATGACGCGCTTGGCTCGCGGGGTGAAGACCATCTCCTGCTGTACGGTCTGGCCGCCGCGTCCGACGATCGCTTCGACCTCTTGACGAACCTTGGCCAGATTGACCCCAAGCGACTCAAGAACCTTAGCGGCAAGACTCTCGCCCTCGGAGATAATCCCGAGCAGAATATGCTCGGTTCCAATATAGTTGTTTCCGAGACGCTGAGCTTCTTCCTGAGCGAGTACAATGCTGCGCCGCGCTCGCTCGGTGAAAGGCTCCCACATTGACATCGCTTAGTTCTTCCTCCTACCCTCTTAACGCAAACCGGGCCCTGGCGGTTTCGCGACTCGTCCTCGCCTGCCCGCCCTCGTCCTTCGACTGCGCTCAGGATGACAAGGTTTGCCCTATACCCCGCGGAACCTCGTACCCATGCCAAACGCCGAACAAGTACGCGAAGCACTCGTCGAGGTCAAAGATCCCGAACTAAACTTGGGGATCCTCGAACTCGGCTTGGTCTACGATATCACAACCGAAGGCGAAAACGGCGAAAACGTCACCGTGATGATGACGCTGACGTCGCCGATGTGCCCGGTCGGACCGATGTTTAAGAAGTCGGTGGAGGATCACGTGCTCGCCATCGAGGGAGTCAAAAGCGCGAAGGTTGAGATCACCTTCATGCCGCCGTGGGATCCCGCAACCATGGCGTCCGACGACGTCAAAGCAATGCTCGGAATCTGGTAGCTCCGACCCTCTTTCAATATCCGCTTTCAGGTGTTCGAAGAACGGATCAGTTTTCGTCCTTCGACTCCGCTCAGGATGACACTGGATCCGCTCAGGATGACACTGGGTTCGCTCAGGATGACACTGGGTTCGCTCAGGATGACACTGGGTTCGCTCAGGATGACACTGGGTTCGCTCAGGATGACACGGTGGCGCTCGGTGGACCGCCGGATGTGAACTCCCGGTGTCGTCCGTTAACTCCGTCGGGACGACACCGGGAGAACGCTGGGGCGATGAGCGAACGTTTTTACATCCCCAGGTTATAGGCTGCGGCTAGATCCTTCATTGCGGTTGTGAGGATTGCGTGATACTGGGCATCGATGCCGATGCCGTATTTGGCGTCGATGTCTTTCATCACTTGAACGTGGATGGGATGTGAGACGGCGCGATCCAGCATGACTTCGACGTTGAATCCCTCGCCGGTTTGACCGGCAGACCAGAGCGCCGCCGCGAGGGCGCGGCCGTCGTTGGGATCGGGGTCGGGCTTACTCGGAAGCGCGATCTTCTTCTCCGTCACGATTCGCAGTGAGTCGTTTACGACGAAATCGAAGGTCTTGAGAAACTGGCCGACTTGCTCTTTGCCGTATTGCTTCGTGAGTTTTGCGACCTCGGCGTCAAACGAATTGCCGGCGAGCCTTTTGAGCAGCGTTGCCGTGCTGAAGTTGCTCGGGCCGCCTCCCGCTTCGACCATCGAGAGCGTCACGGCCAGTGCCGGCGCGCCGGTATAGACGCAGCACGAACCAGAAAAGCGCGTCGATGTATGGACGACATCGGGCATGAGTTTCGCCGATGCGGCGGCGGGAACGATGGTTGCCAGAGCGAGCGCACAAGCAGCGATGGCGGATTGATTGCGCATGGGTTCCTTTCTCGAGCATCGCAGCTCGTTAGAAAAACGGTTCGCCGAAAGGAACGGCTACGGCAAGCGTTTGGATTGGGGGCGCCGCCTAAAGCAGCGTGAGCGCGATCGGTTTGGTCGTGGGCTGCTTCGACCCGCCGGCCGGCTCGACGCTCACGGCCACCGCAACGACGGCATTCGCCGATACCGGCAGGCGCAGCACGGTTTCACCTGACGCGCCCGGCCTAAACGTGATCGACGGAGCCATCGTCTTGGAGCCCTTTGGTAACGTCCAAGCCTGGTAGACCTTCCCCTTTGGCAGCTGGGCGAGGGCGTGCATCGCAATGTAGAGGTTACGGCCGTGCACCACAACGGAGCCCTGGCCGAAGCGATAACGTTTGGCATCCGGCGCCGTGACGTCGGCGATAACCGCCGACTGCTGCGCGATCCGCGACTCGTCCCGGCCGACGCGATCGCGCAGCGAGGCATTCCAGAGGCCCGCTCCTACGGCGATTGCAAAACATGCCGCGGCGACGAGCGCCGGGAAGCGCGATGCCAGCGAACGAGCCGGCCTCGCCGAACGTCCCGGCTTCTCGGAACGAACTTGCTTCATCAGGCGCGTTTTGAGCATGAAACTGGGCGCCGCGGTGCGGCCGTCGGCCTCCGCAGCGTAACCGATCGCCGTCACGGCCGGACGCAGGAGCTGGTACTCCGAGCGGCACTCCTCACAAGATTCGAGGTGCGCAGCGACATCCGCGGCCTCGCGGGGCGGGAGCGCGCCTAGCGCGTAGAGGGCGACGTTGTCGAGCATTTCGTCGTGCGACATCATGGTGCCACGACTGCGTCGAGTGCGCTGCGCAAGCGGCGCAGGCCGCTGCGAATGCGGGTTTTAACCGTCCCGAGCGGCAGGCCCGTCGTTTGCGCCATCTCCTGGTGCGTTATACCGCCGAAAAAGCCCAGCTCAATCAGCTTGCGTTGTTCCTCGGGCAACTGCGCGATCGCCGCGCGTACCGACTCCGCATCGAGTTGCGCCAGCGCAGTATCTTCCAGCGCGTCTTGCGCGGGAATCGCCTCGGGAAACTGATCTTCGGGGCGTGCCGCCTTGGCACGAAGCGCGTCGAACGCGCGGTTGCGAGCGACGCGCACGATCCACGCGCCAAAGTTTCCCGAGCGGAAAAGCTCGGGGTTGCTCCAGATCTTCATGAAGACGGCTTGCGTGGCGTCCTCGGCGCTTGCGGGATCGGAAAGCACGCGCAACGCCACGCCGTAGACGAGGCGGTGATAAGCGTCGTACAACGCTTCAAACGCGGCGGTGTCACCCTCCCTTACGCGCTCCATGAGCCGAACTGCGTCATCCACGCTTAAACGGTCCCCAGGGGCTCCATGGATTGCCCTTCGACGGAGCCTGTGCTGAGCGTAGTCGAAGCGCTCAGGATGACAGAAGTCAAGGCGCCCAGCGCGGATAGATGCGCGTTGGTATGCCGGCGAAGGCCGGATCGCCGCACTGCCAGAGTAAAAAGGCATATTCGTCGGTCAGGAGCTGCTCGCTCTGCTCTCGGGATGCAGCCATGAATCCGTGGCCCGCATCATAATCGACGCGCAAGAGAATCGGACGCCCGCTTGTCGTCGCGCGCGCCAGCCTCGCGGTGAACTTCGCAAGCTGCCACGAGGCAACGCGCGGATCGTTAAATCCGGTAACGAGCATTACGGCCGGGTAGGGCGTTGCAGGCACGACGTGCTCGTAGGCATCCATCGCGTACAGTGCCCGGAAACCCGTTTCATTTGTGACGGTGCCGAACTCAGGAATGTTCGGCGGCCCGTTGGGCGTGAACTCGGCGCGCAAAGCGTTGCTGACGCCAACCACGTCGAGCGCGGCGGCGAACAGGTGCGGCTGCGACGTGATCGCGCGCCCAATCGTGATCCCGCCGGCGCTGGTCCCTTCGCCGGCGAGGTGGGCCTGCGAGGTGTACTTATGATTGACCAGCCACTGCCCGCAGGCGATGAAGTCTTGCCAGGTATGGGGTTTGGTCGCAATCATGCCGGCGCGGTGCCAGGCTTCGCCGTACCAGCCGCCGCCGCGCGGATGGCAGACGGCGAAGACTCCGCCGCGCTCGAGCCAAGCGATGCGCGTGCCGCTGAACGTTGGATTGAGCTCGATGCCGTACGCGCCGTAACCTTCCAAATACGCCGGATGCGATCCATCGAGCGGCAGCCCTTTACGGTAGATCACCGAGAGCGGGACCATCGTGCCGTCGGCGCTGCGCGCCTGCACTTCGGACGACGTATACGGTGACGTATCAATGTTGGCAAGCGGCTTGAGGTGCGTGTCGGTCACGGCACCCGCGGCGTCGGCGGCATAGTAGAGTTGCGAGTGCGTCCAGCCGGTGAGGCCGAAGACGACGCCCGGCTCTCGCGGATCCGTGGT
>JABCZE010000103.1 GCA_013289785.1 Vulcanimicrobiota bacterium
GACGGTCAAATCTTCGGGTTCGATATCGACCGCAACGGCAATGACGGCGCATTCGCCACGTCCACGAACGTCGAGACGTTCGACCAGGATAGCGGAGCGATTCGCAAGACGTTTCCAAAGTCGCCGCCGAGCGGAACGTCCTACAATTTCGATGCGATCGTCACCGGCGACGTCGGCCTGGTCACGCGCGACGTCATGCCGAAGGGGTCGCCCTTCGCTAAGCGCTTCTACGATCTGATGGATCCAGTCAAGGGTAAGTTCATCGGCAAATGGACGCCGCCGGTCAAAGACATCGAGGTCGAGGCGGCCGGTCCAAATCAAACAACCGGGATGACGGCTATTTTCGCGATCGAGCTCAAGAAGAACGATATTCCCGACCTGTTTGAATCGAACGTCGCGAAGAACGAGTTCGGCAAGGTGTTCCATCTCGACCCGAAGACGTTTTCGTTGGGGGATCTGCCGCAACTCGCGCAAGATACGGCGACAAATGAAGCGGTCATCGCAACCTCTCCCGATGGCGGGCGGGTCCAGGGCGCCGCGCCGATCAACGTACTCGTCAATCTCCAGACCGGCAAGCAGACGCAGTTCACCGGCTTAAACAACGGGGAGTTTGGTGCGGGCTTCGTCAACGGTTTGGCCGTCGATTCGAGCACCGGTATTGCGGCCACGACGACCGAGCTCAACGCCCAAGTCGAATTTTACAATCTCGCACAGCAGACGGGCGTGGCGGCGCAGCTTCCCTGCACCGGCGACACGTCCCAGGAGAACAGCGGCGCCGGCATCGCCAACGATGCGACGAACGGGCTGTTTTTAGTGACCGATCCGTCCTATTGCGGTGGAAGCCAGGGCAGCGCGATCGTCGTCTACGACGAGAAAGGTAATCTGGTCGAGACGATTACCGGGTTCAAGTTTGCGCTCGGGGAGCCCGCGCCGGCGATCAATCCCAGCAAACGCATGGGGTGGACGTTCGGCCCAGGCTTCAACCAACTGCAGCAGTTCTTTTACTAGACCCCGCGCCGATAGGTCAAGCGCCGGCGAACTAAGAAGCGGAAAGAAGCGTGGACGGCAGAGTTGAGGGCATCGATCCAGCCGCGAAGCCCAGCGGGACAGGTTGCGCCGAGTGTCTGGCGTCAGGCGGCTGGTGGCTGCACTTGCGCCGCTGCGCCAAGTGCGGTTTCATCGGCTGCTGCGACAACTCGCCCAGCCAGCATGCGACGAAGCACAATCGGCATACCGGGCATCCGGTGATTGCAAGCTTCGAGCCTGGAGAGGACTGGTTCTACGACTACCCTTCCGAAGAGTTCTTCGAAGGTCCGGTGTTAGCTGCACCGGATTCGCATCCGTCGGATCAGCCCGTTCCCGGGCCGGCGGCGCGCGTGCCTAAGAACTGGCAGAGCCTCTTGCACAAATGAGGCGCTCGCCTCCTCGCTTTTCTTCCATTAGAACTTCCGAAGAACTTCCGAAAAGTTAGTTACCTGCGCCATCCGCGGGGAAAGATAAGCCGCGGTCGTCTTTTACGATGCATCGCAGGCGTGGAGGGCGCATGAAGATCTATAAATCACTTCTCGCAATACTTTCGGCGATGGTCATCGCCGCCGTACCCCTGGCCTCGCGAGCGCAGTTCGACCCGTGCGTCAGCGCGGCGGTGAGCGTGCCGCCTCCCGCTCTTCCCACATACCAGCAGCAGCCGCCGGCACCCGAACCAAACGACATGTGGAATCCCGGCTACTGGGCATGGAATTCGTACGGATACTATTGGGTCCCGGGCGTTTGGGTCGCGCCGCCCGCGGTCGGCCTCTATTGGACGCCAGGTTATTGGGGTTACTCAACATCGGGCTATGCGTGGAACCAAGGTTACTGGGGCCCGAGCGTTGGTTTCTATGGTGGAATCAACTATGGGTTTGGCTATTTCGGCGTCGGCTTCGTCGGCGGCGTTTGGGCCGGCGGAGCGTTTAGTTATAACACGGCCGTTACGAACGTGAATCGAACCGTCATCCACAACGTGTACTCAAACCGGACCGTGATTAACAACCATTTCGTCACGCGTGGCCGCGTAAGCTATAACGGCGGTCACGGAGGTATATCCGCAAGGCCGACCCACGGTCAGATCGCTGCGGCTCGTGAAAGGCGCTTTGGTGCAACGCCGGTGCAAACGCGGCACGCTACTGTGGCCGGCGCCAATCGCAACAATCTCGTCGCCTTCAACCATGGCAAGCCGCCAGTCTCTGCGATGCAGAAGCCGAGCGGTACGATACACGGTCAGCCGGGCTTCAAAGCGCTCACGCCGCACGACCAAAACGTGGCACGAGGGCAGGCGATGAGTCGCGTGCGCGTGGCGAATGCGCCCGTAACTCACGCGCAAGTCGCGAGTCGCGGCGCCATCAGCTCGGCGTCACACGAGCAATCGGCTCGTCACGGTAGCGTGAGCGCTTCGCCGTATCACGGGTCGCCGGGTAGCTTTCATGGATCGTCGGGTGGCTTGCACGGATCGCCGGGTGGCTTGCACGGATCGCCGGGCAGCTTTCACGGATCGCCGGGTGGCTTCCACGGAGGTGGTTCTGGCGGGATCTCCGGATCGGGGCACGGCGGGCATCCGCCGCACCAGCGCCCCTAGCGCTTCTCTTCCTGCCCGCGCCGATACGACTCTGCCGTGATGCGGATGCCTTCAGAATACGGCGTTCCCGCGAAGCCGAACTCCGCGGCGAATTTGCTTGCGTCGAAGAGATAGGGTGCGTCGCTCTGATAGAGCATCTCGTACGACTCGCGAATGCGCGGGTCGAACAACCCCGCCGCGCGGAGCAGCGGCCTGCTCAGAACGCGATACTTTGGCCGGACGCCGAACTCGGCAGCCGCCATCCCGATGAACTCTTTTCCTGTTGGTGGAGCGGGAAAGGTAGGAAGGTGCCAGACTTGGTTCCACGCCGTGTCGCGCTCCGCTAGCATCGCCACGCCGCGGGCCGCATCGGGAGTAAACGTGAACGAGTGCGGCACCAAAGCGTTCACGAGCCATGAGGCCGTGGCTGCTTTCGCGAACGGCTCGAAGACGAGGGCGTTTGGCACGCTGTTGGCGGAACTCGGCCCGTAGAAGTCCGCCGACCGGGCGATCATCGCAACCAGATTGCCTGCCGCGACCTCTCCCATGAGTGTAGTAGCGACCTCCGCGCGAATAGCTCCCTTCTTGCTGCAGGGCGCATACGGCGTCTGCTCCGTCATTGGACCGTCCACTCTTCCGTACATGTACACGTTGTCGAAAAAAATCAGCTTTGCGCGGGTTTGCTTGCAGGCTTCGATCGTGTTTGCCATGATCCGCGGCCAAAGTTCTTTCCAAGTCGCTAGATCGTATTTGAGGCCGACGAGGAGACATACCACCGTCGCACCCGATACCGCCGCAACCGTCTGCTGAGGATCGGAGAGGTCGGCCGAGAATACTTCCGCCCCGCCGACCGGCTGGGGATTTCGGCCCACCAAGCGGAACGGCGTTTTTTTTTCAGCGAGAAGTGCGGCAAGTTCATTTCCGATCGCGCCGCCGGCACCAAGGATCGCTATCATCGTTGAGGCAGTCTTCGGGCCTTTCTCCTTCGATTCTTCGCGCAGCAGTCCGAATTTGGCCGGCTTTAGGGTGGCGGCTGCGGCGCACGCGTTTGCGTGAGGAGAAGATCGCTTTAGCTAAGAAGGAGTCCCAATGCATCGTCAAGTCGTTGCCGTTGGCGGTCTCACTGCGCTGCTCGTAACCGGCTGCGGCCAATCCTTTGGAGCATCTGCCGGCGATCGACCCGCGACGCTACGCCGCGCTGCGAGCACGAATTACAAGGAGACGGTGCTGCACAGATTCGCCGCTAGCCCCGACGGTGCGAGCCCTGAAGCCGGGGTGATCCTCGATGTGAACGGCGATCTTTACGGTACCACAATCGCCGGCGGGACGGATCCGAGCTGTCCGGGTGGTTATAACACCGGGTGCGGAACCGTTTATACGATCGACGCTACCGGCAGCGAACGATTGGTCTATAGTTTCCGCGGAAAGCCCGACGCCAGTGAGCCATTCGCAGGGCTGATTCGTCATAATGACGCCTTCTACGGCACGACCGCTAGCGGCGGCAACTATAAGCCGTGCTATACCGACGGTGGCAACGGATGTGGAACGGTATTTAAGATTGATCGCACCGGCCACGAGCGTCTGCTGTACCAGTTCAAAGGCAACTTGGGCAGCGGCCCCGTCGACGGACAAGGCCCGATGGGCGGACTGGTGGCGGACTCGTCGGGAAATCTCTATGGCACCACGCCCTTTGGCGGTGAAAATGAGTCCGGCACGATTTTCAAGATTACCGCGACCGGTAAAGAGAGCGTGCTCTACTCTTTCACCGGCGAGAGCGACGGCGCGCGGCCGTATTCCGGCGTTCTTCGCGACGCGTCCGGTAACTTGTATGGCGTTGCATACTTCGGCGGAAACGGCGCATGCACCGGGGGATGCGGCACGATCTTCGAGCTTACGACGAGCGGGTCGTTGAACGTGCTCTATAGTTTCACCGGAGGCACGGATGGAGGAAATCCGATCGGCGGAATGGTGATGGGCGGCTCGGGCAGCCTGTACGGAACGGCAGAGAACTACGGCAATCTCAGCTGCAACAAGCGCGGCGGCAACCCCGGCTGCGGCACCGTTTTTCAGCTCGATACCAACCACAAGCTCAAAGTATTACACGAGTTCGCCGGAAGCCCCGACGGCGCGGTACCTTCGGAGAACCTGGTCATCGACGCCGACGACAACTTGTACGGCACGACGTCCTTCGGCGGCGACGGCAAGTGCAATGGCGGCTACAGCTGCGGCACGGTATTTGAAGTGGATTCGCGCGGTGGCGAGTCGGTGCTGCACACGTTTACGGGTGGAAAGGCGGACGGCGAAGTGCCGTACGGTCCGGTGCGGCGCGATGCCGCCGGGAATCTCTACGGCACGACGGTGAGCGGCGGCCGTGGGCCATGCAATCGCGGCTGCGGCATCGTCTTCAAACTCAGCCCCGGCTCCTAGTTTGCGCGCTCAGGCCTCGCGCGGCGTTCCGTTTGGCCTTCCCGACGTCGCGGTCACGCTTAGCGTACTGACGCTCCTCGCCATTATCGCGAAGGTGGGCGCCGGCGCCTTCGTACCGTTAACGGCAAAGCTCGTGCCGCACGTCGACCTCGATCCGCGGAACCTGCCGTATTACGCTGCACGGTCGACCCTGCGCATGTTCGTAGCGTTGGTATGGTCGACGATCTTCACGCTCGTGTATGGTTATTTTGCCGCACGAAGCAAACGCGCCGAACGAGTGCTCGTCCCATTGCTCGACATTCTGCAGTCGGTGCCGGTGCTCGGCTATCTCTCCGTCATTATCACGGCTTTCATCGCGCTCTTTCGCGGCAGTCTGCTCGGCCTCGAGTTTGCCGCCATCTTCGCGATATTCACTAGCCAAGCATGGAACATGACGTTTTCGTTCTACCAGTCGCTAAAGTCCGTTCCGCACGAGTTGCAGGAAGCGGCCGCGCTCTATCGCCTATCCGGATGGCAACGGTTCGTTCAACTCGACGTGCCGTTCGCCACGATCGGACTCGTGTGGAACGCCATGATAAGCTTCGGAGGCGGCTGGTTCTTTCTCGCAGCGAGCGAAGCGATCACGGTCCTGAATCATAACTACACGCTACCCGGTGTGGGTTCGTACGTGGCAGCCGCCGTCGCAGCGCAAGACCTGAGGGCACTGGGCTGGGCAATCGTCACCATCGCGGTCGTGATCGTCCTCGTCGATCAACTTTTCTGGCGTCCCGTCGTCGCTTGGGCGGATCGCTTTCGCTTCGAGCAGAGTGCTGCCGCCGAAGCGCCGCGTTCGTGGGTTTTCGACGTGATTCGCGGGTCAAACGTTCCGGCGCTCGTGGGACGAGCTTGGGCACCCGCGGCCGACAGCATCGGCCGGCTTCTCTCGGCCGTTACGGACGCCCGGTTTGCTTCACGACGGCCGATCGGCGAAGGCACGCGAGGCGACCGGCTCTTCAACGCGGCAGTGATTGGAGTCGTGGTCGTTCTGTCCGTCGTAATCTTACGCTTCATTTTGACGACCGTCGGATTCGGAGAAATCTTCAAAACCTTCGAGCTCGGGCTAGCGACGATGGCACGCGTCGCCGTACTGGTCGCAGTCGCGACCATCGTGTGGACTCCGATCGGCGTCGCGATCGGC
>JABCZE010000104.1 GCA_013289785.1 Vulcanimicrobiota bacterium
TCCGCTGTCCCAGTAACCAAGGGTGCAGACTTTACCGCCCGACGTTGCAGCTCCGTAGAGTAGGTTGTGGTCGGCGACTAGCACTCCGTTCGGCGAGGCAGCGTCGGGCGGGCCCTTAAAATCGTAGATCGGCGACTCGGCACCGGACGTCGTCGCTTTAAAGACGGTTCCGCAGCACGTGTAGTTGCCTGCCCCTTCGTATTCGGTCGTACCATAGAGAATGCCGCCGATGCTTACCAGCCCCGCGCTGGGATTGCTGCCGTCGCTGCCGCCCGTAAACTGATGGAGCACTTTTTCAACGCCGGACGCCGTGATTTCGAAGAGGATGCCGCAGTTGTAATCGCAGCTGCCACCCGCGCCGCCGGTGTATGTGGTGCCGTAGAGTTTTCCGCCGAGCGCGAGCAGCGAGCCTTGAGGACTCGCGCCGTCTCCGGTGCCGCCAAAGCGATGGAGCACGCGTTCGTTCCCGGAAGTGTCGACCGAAAAGACCGTGCCGCAACCGGTTCCCGATCCGCCGCTCGTGCAACCGTTCGCAGTCCCACCATTGGATGTCGTGCCATAGAGTCTGCCGTCGAGCCAGACGAGGGTGCCGCTCGGACTGCTGCCGTCAGTTCCGCCTTTGAATCGATAGACGAGGTGCTCTTGGCCAGCGGGTGTGATCGCAAAAATAATGCCGCATCCCGGCCCTCGCGGGCATCCGCGTCCGCCGCTGTTAGTCGTCCCATAGAGGACGCCGGTGACGGCGACTAATCCGCCGTTCGGGTTGGCGCCGTCCGAGTGGCCTTCGAATCGGTGGAGCACGCGACTCTTACCTGAAGTGGTGAGCGAGAAAACCGTGCCGTTGCCACGGTACCCGCGACCGCCGAAATACGTCGTGCCATAAAGCACGCCGCCCAGCGCGATGAGTTGACCGTTTGGCCCAGTACCGCCTCCGCGATTGTTCTCAAACGTGTAAATCGTTCGGTACGTGTAGCCACCCGACTCATTGAGCGCCTGGGCGCCGGCGCCGCCGGGTATCGCCGAGTTTGATGCCGCGCCGCATCCGGTAAGCGTCGCCAGAATCATGCCGAAGGCGACGCTGGGAACGAGGATCCGGAATCTCTTCGTCATCGGAGTGCCCTCCCGAGAAAAGCTCGCTTTCTTAACTATAGTTGTTTTTTCAACTTGGGGCCAGACCCGAGCGTCGCCATCCGAGCTTGGGTGGGAAAAACCATATAATTCACTCTGTGTTGCATCCTGTGATTCAACCTGTTATACTCCCTGTATTCTGGGGAGGGAACGCAGGAATGCAGTCACCACAAGAGCGTGAGAAGCCGATCCTCACGGCGGGGGAGGCGCACAATGAAGCCATGTCGCTGCCAACCTCGACGGTCGTCGAGAGCCTCGTGGGCCTCTTGGGTGCCACGACCGTGGCCGAGATCGCCGGCGTCAAGGAGACGCGCGCCGTGCAGCAGTGGGCGTCGGGTGAGCGCGAGCCCCAGCGGGCCCACGTCCTCCGCTTCGCGCTACAGCTGGCCATGATGATTTCCACCGTCTCGACTCGCCACATGGCCGGCGCTTGGTTTCATGGCGCAAATCCGCACCTCGACGACCAGATTCCGATCGTCCTTCTGCGCGAGCAGCCCCTCGAATCCGTTCAGGTTCGCTTGATGGCTGCGGTTCGATCGTTTGCGTCGCGCGATGAATAATTTCCTAACACCGTAGATCACCACCGTCCGTGCAGGGAATAAGCTGCCCTTTCGCCCGCCCTCAAACACTTCTTGAATGTTTGGCGTATGCAGCTTACCATTTTGGAAAGCTCCGTGAAAGGACGCTAGTGATTCAACCTACACTCAACGTGACTCCGTCCGCAGTGACGACGCACTTTCGCCGCAAGCCGGAAGCGAGCGTTCCCCAGATGGCCGTCATGATTTTTAGGGGAGAGTACGATATCGCCACGGCGGCGCGACTACGAGCGGATTTGCATCGCTTACGCGATTTTCGGCGCGTCGTCTTAGACTTTACCGACGTGACCTATCTCGATTCGAAGACGATCCACGAACTCGTCGACTTGCACCACTACCGCGCGGAGAAGGGCTACGAGCGCGAGGCGCTCGTGTTTCGGAGCCCAACGTTGCAAAAGATTTTCGGCATCCTGAACTTGCAGCAGGTTTTCCACTGCGTCTCCAACTTGAGCGACGTGGTTCCCAAGGACAACACGCCCTCGCACCTGTTTTATGCAAAGTCGCCACTAGACCCCGAGGACTAACCCGCTGAGGCCCCCGAGGAACTGTCGCAAACAGCCCCGCTTGTTAAGCGGGGCTGTTTGTTCGATCGGGGCGCAAGAACGGAAGGCTACTTGGTGGCGATCCCAATGGAAACAGATTCGGGACAGTACTGACCCCCCGAGAAAGGTGAGCAGGTAAGCACAAAGGCCACATAAGCAATCTTGCCGCCGCTGGATTTGATTCTCTTGTTTTCAGACATCGTCATTTCAGTTGGATTGCCGGGGTTTGGCTTGAACGCAAAATCAATTCCCTGAAAACGATGGCCCGTGCGGACCGAATGGACTTTCATCAGCCAGTTCCAAGTGCCTGACTTGAGGTATTTTTTGCAATCGGTGAAACCCACGTGGGCTCTCAGACCGGCTGGTGGAAGTACGCACCACTGCTGCTCAAATGGGGAACCAAATGAGAGAGTGATGCATTCGGCGTAGCCGCCCGAGCATGACTGCGACTGCACCGCTTGAACGCTCCCAACCGTGCCGCCAAGCGGCGGCGCCGAGCCGCCGCTGGAGCAGGCTGCAAGCATCGGGCTTGCAGCCACGAGAGCCAAACTCGCGATAACCGTCGAGCGCACGGGCTACCTCCTACAGGTCTTCCGGGTTGATCCCCTTCAGACGATCGTACTGCGTCTTCGTCGGTGAGGCGTGCGGGTTTGCCGCCGCCTCGTACTCGCCTTCGTACTGTACGGTGAGCGGCTCGCGGTTGCGCTCGTAGGCCGTGACGAGACGACTCATACCGTCGCCGTTGGCGCCCATCACTTCGGCCAGCGCCGCTTCGTCGGCCGTCATCGCCGCCTGTGCGAACGGGATTTCGAAGTCGTGGCGCGGGCGTCCGTCGTCGTCGATGTCCTGACCCTCCGGCACGATCTCCACGTTGCGATACCGCGACATGCCCGTACCGGCCGGAATCAGTTTGCCGATTATGACGTTCTCTTTGAGCCCGAGCAACGGATCGTACTTGCCCTTGATCGCCGCATCGGTGAGCACGCGCGTCGTCTCTTGGAAGCTCGCCGCGGAGAGGAACGACTCGGTCGCCAGCGATGCCTTGGTGACGCCGAGCAGTACCGGATTGGCCGTCGCCAGCTCTTTGCCGCCCGCCTTCATCTTCTCGTTGGCCTCGTGGAACTGCGCTGCCTCGATCAGCTGACCCGGCAGCATCATCGTGTCGCCGCCTTCGACGATCTTCACCTTGCGCAGCATCGACCGCACGATGACTTCGATGTGCTTGTCGTTGATGTCGACGCCTTGCGAACGATAGACCTTCTGCACCTCTTGAACCAGATAGTTCTGTAGAGCGGTCTCGCCCTTGACGCGCAGAATGTCGTGCGGGTTGAGCGAGCCTTCGTTGAGCTGGTCGCCCATCTCGATGTGCTGGCCGTCCTGCACGAGGAGGTGGGTGCCCGGCGGAATCTCGTACTCGCGCTCTTCACCGTGTGCGTCGGTAATATAGACGATGCGCTTGTTGCGCTCGTCGCCCAGTCGCACCGTTCCGGTGGCCTCCACGATCGTTGCTTGACCCTTGGGTTTACGTGCTTCGAAGATTTCTTCGACGCGCGGCAGACCCGTGATGATGTCTTCGGTGGCAACGCCGCCGGTGTGGAAGGTTCGCAGCGTAAGCTGCGTTCCCGGTTCCCCGATGGACTGCGCGGCGATGATGCCGACGGCCGTGCCGATGTCGGCGCGGTTGCCGGCGGCTAAGTCACGCCCGTAACACATCGAACAGACGCCGTACTTGGATTGACACGTGAGCACCGAGCGAATCTTCACTTCGGTGACCCCGGCATCCATGAGCGCCTTGGCCTTCTCTTCGTCGATCTCTTTGTCGCGCTGGATGATCGCCGTCGTTGGACGCTTGGGATCCAGACGAACCTCCTCGGCGGCCCGGCGCCCGATGATGCGGTCGATGAGCGGCTCGATGATCTCCTTGCCGGTACGGATGTCGCTGACCGTGATGCCGTTGGCCGTGCCGCAATCTTCCTCGCGGATGATCACGTCTTGCGCGACGTCGACTAAGCGGCGCGTGAGGTAGCCCGAGTCCGCCGTGCGCAGCGCGGTATCGGCTAGACCCTTACGCGCGCCGTGCGTCGAGATGAAGTACTCGAGCACCGTGAGGCCCTCTTTGAGCGACGCCTTGACCGGGATTTCGAGAATTCGACCCGACGGATCCGACATCAATCCGCGCATGCCGCCGAGCTGTTTCACCTGGGCGATCGAACCGCGTGCGCCCGACGTCGCCATCATGAAGACCGGGTTGAGCGGATTCTGCGCGGCCTGCATCGCGGTCGTAACCTCGTCGGACGACTTCGACCAGATTTCGATCGTCTTGTTGTAGCGTTCGTCTTCGGAGATGAAGCCCTGCTCGTAGAGCCGATGCAACTCGTCCACTTCGTCTTGCGCCTTGCCGACGATCTCGTACTTGCTCTGCGGAACGATTACGTCGCTGATCGAAACGGTCGTACCGGAGAGGGTCGCATAATGGAAGCCGATGTCCTTGATCGCATCCAAGAAGCGCGCCGTTTCGGCATTGCCGAATTTGCGATAGCAGTCGGTAATCGTCTTCTTGAGGCTGCCCTTGTCGACGATACGGTTGACGAACGCGTGCTTCCAATGCTCGGGAAAGGCGAGATTGAAGATCACGCGCCCGACGGTGGTCTTGATCAGCTCGCCGTTCCAGCGCACGTAGATCCACTCTTGCAGATCGATCTGCTTGGTCTCGTAGGCCATCACGGCTTCTTTGCCGTCGAGGAACGTCGGGATGGCGCCGGCCGCGTCGGCCGACGGTGCGTTCTTCTTGCCCGACCGTTCGATGCGCTCGTACTCTTCGGTCACCGGCGCTTTGGCCGGCCCGCTGTACTCGTCGCCCTGGAACGTGAGGTAGTAGAGGCCCAAGACCATGTCTTGGGTCGGAATCGAGACCGGATTGCCGTACGCCGGCAGCAGAATGTTGTTCGAGGAAAGCATCAAGATGCGCGCCTCGGCCTGCGCTCCCGCCGAGAGCGGGAGATGCACGGCCATCTGGTCGCCGTCAAAGTCCGCGTTGTACGGCGTGCAGACCAGCGGATGCAGATGGATCGCCTTGCCCTCGACCAGCACCGGCTCGAAGGCCTGAATGCCGAGTCGATGCAGCGTCGGTGCGCGGTTGAGCAGTACCGGATGCTCTTTGATGACCTCTTCGAGAACGTCCCACACTTCCGGACGCACGCGCTCGACCATACGCTTCGCGCTCTTGATGTTGTGCGCCAGGCCGCGATCGACCAGCTTCTTCATCACGAACGGCTTGAAGAGTTCGAGCGCCATCTCTTTGGGAAGGCCGCACTGATGCAGCTTGAGCGACGGGCCGACGACGATGACCGAACGTCCCGAGTAGTCGACGCGCTTGCCGAGCAGATTCTGGCGGAAGCGTCCCTGCTTACCTTTGAGAATATCGGAAAGCGATTTGAGCGGCCGGTTGTTGGGCCCCGTGACGGGACGCCCGCGCCGGCCGTTGTCGATCAGCGCGTCAACCGCTTCTTGCAGCATGCGCTTCTCGTTCTTAATGATGATTTCGGGTGCGTTGAGCTCGAGCAGACGCTTCAACCGGTTGTTCCGGTTGATCACGCGCCGGTAAAGATCGTTGAGGTCGGAGGTGGCAAAACGGCCGCCGTCGAGCTGCACCATCGGGCGCAACTCGGGCGCGATCACCGGAACGGCGGCGAGCACCATCCACTCGGGGCGGTTACCGCTGCTTAAAAATGCTTCAACGACTTCAAGGCGCTTGATCGCCTTGAGCCGCTTCTGCCCGCTGGTCTCCTTGAACTCTTTGCGCAAGTCTTCTTGCAGTTTGCGCAGGTTGAGGTCGCGCAGCAGCTCGCGGATCGCTTCGGCGCCCATGCCGGCTTTGAAGCGGTTGCCGAACTTCTCA
>JABCZE010000105.1 GCA_013289785.1 Vulcanimicrobiota bacterium
CGCAGCCTCGACCGGACTTCGTCTGCAGAGCGGCCGCCGTATCGAAACCGAGACCATCATCTGGAGCGCCGGCGTGCAGCCCTCCGCGACTGTTGCAAAGACCACGCTGCCGACGACGAAGCGCGGTGCGATCCAAACGCAACGTGACATGCGCGTCGCAGGGATTAGCGGAGTCTGGGCGCTCGGGGACTGCGCGTCGATTCCGGACGGAGAGGGCGGGGTCTATCCGGCCACCGCGCAACATGCGATTCGCGAAGGGCCGTCGCTCGCCGACAACATCGTCGCCGCGATTAGCGGTAAGCCGACGAAGCCGTTCCGCTATACTTCGCTCGGCATGATGGCCGCATTAGGGGGGCGCAAGGCGGTCGCGCAGCTTCCGGGCAATCGCGTGATAACCGGCTTCATTGCGTGGTTTTTATGGCGCACCTACTATTTATTGCGGCTGCCGGGCCTCGATCGAAAGCTTCGCGTCGCCTTCGACTGGACGCTCGAACTGATTTTCCCCCGGGACACGGCGGAACTCCGATTCGGCGAGCAACATGAAGTGCGCCACGATGAGATGCTCTCGCGCTCGTAGAACGTTACCCATATGCTCCGCGAACCGATCGAACGCCTCATCCGCGACCCCAAAGAGTTCACGCGCGACGTCAAGTTCCCCGATCCGAGGGAGATCCGGATCTACGACGAGACGCTGCGCGACGGCGAACAGATGCCGGGCGTTTGCTACACGCCGAGCCAGAAGCTCGAGATTGCCAAAGAGCTGGCAGGCGTTGGCGTGCACGTCATGAGCGTCGGCTTTCCGGCAGCGTCGGCAGGCGATCGCCGCACTCTACAATTGGTGATGGAGGCGAAGCGCCGCGGCGAGTTGGGCGACGTCGAGATCGTCGTGATGTGCCGCAGCAATCGGAACGACATCGACGTGACGGTCAAAACTCTGCGCGACGTTGGAATCGAGCCCCGCGAAGTAACGTTCTTCATCTTTACCAGCGGCAGCGATCTGCATCTGAAATATAAGATCGGCAAAATGCTGTTGCGCTACGAAGGACGCGACGAGCGTGAGTGGCTCGATCTGCCGTTGGCGTTCTACCGCGAGGCGAACATTCGTCTGCAGTGCGACGCGATCCGGCACGCCCGCGAGTGCGGCGTCGAACGCATCGAGTTTGGGGCCGAAGACGGCAGCCGGGGTGACGTCGAGTACTTCATCGAGTATTTTAAGGCCGGTCTGAACGCCGGCGGCACGCGCCCGGCGTGGCCCGACACCGTGGGCACGCTGACGCCCGAAGCGACGCGCTGGTATTGCTCGCGCATCGTTGCGGCGCTACCGCCAGGGCTGCCGATCGTCGCGCACCTTCACAATGACTACGGCCTGGGCACGATCAACGCGATCGCGGCCGTTTCGTGCGGCTTCAAGGTCGTGTCGGTAACGGCCAACGGCTACGGCGAGCGGGCCGGTAACGTGAAGTTGCACGAGTTCGTCGTCGCGCTGCGCGTTCTCTACGGCATCGAGCTCCCCGGCTTCAAGTACGCCAAACTGCGCGAACTTGCACGCTTCATGGAACGCATGAGCGGCATCCCGCTGCAGCAGCACGAGCCGATCGTCGGCTCCAAAGTCTTTGCCCACGAGTCCGGCATCCACACCCAGGCGATGCTCATCGATCACCGGATGTACGAAGCCGTTCCGGCCGAACTAGTGGGCGCGGGTACGAGCTGGGTCTTCGGGAAACACACGGGCGCCGCGCTCGTCGAAGACACGCTGCGCCGAAATGCGCAGCGCCTCGCGGACGCCGGCATCGAGCCGAACTCCGAGCTGGCGCATCGCGTGACCGACGAAGTCAAGCGTCTACGCGAAGAGCGTGCCGCGTCGAGCAAGAGCGAGGAGACGATCGAGCTCTACGAAGTCGCGATGCGCCGGCTTTCGCTGACCGAAGAAGACGTCGTGGACATCGCAATTGCGCTAGGCACTCCGCGGCCTGCGGTCGCCTCGTGAGGGCGCCGGGCGAGACGCCCGAAGAGCGCGCCGAGTATCGACGAACGCATTGGAAGGCTCGCAAAAGTCGGCCCGGCGAAGAGCATGATCCCGTCGATGGCGGGTATTGGCAGGCACGCTCGCGAGACGAGCGGAGCCAAGAAACATGGGAACTCACTGTTTTGCAATGGCGGTTAATGCGTGGAATCGATCCCGTTCAACTCCGACTGGACCGAACTGCTCGCAGCGTTCAACGCGGCCGGCGTTAGGTACATCGTCGTCGGAGCCTTTGCGTACGCGCGTTATGCGCGGCCGCGGGCGACCGGCGACCTCGATCTCTGGGTCGAGTGTACGCAGGAAAACGCACGACGCGTCTTCGGTGCGCTCCAGGAATTTGGCGCGCCGCTCGAGGGTCTAACGGCCGGAGATTTTGCCTCGGCTGGATTCTTTTACAGCTTCGGCCGGCCGCCGATCGAGGTAGACATCATCACCGAAATCAGTGGCGTTTTGTTTGATGATGCCTGGCAAAGCCGCGACGCCGGAACTCTCGGCGGGGTCCCCGTCCCGTTCATCGGGCGCGAAGAGTTTTTGCGAAACAAACGCTCAACCGGGCGGCTCAAAGATCTGGCCGACGCAGAAGCGGTCGAAAAGGGAAATTGAACTCATTCGCCTTTGATTAGCTCGATACGATTCCCAAACGGGTCGGAAATATAGCAGTGAGGGCTTCCGTCAAATAACGAACCGTCTTCGACGACACGCGCTCCGTGAGCGCGAACGCACTGCACGAGAGCTTCATAGTCGGCACATCGGAACGCGGGATGAGCCTTCATTGCCGCCTGAAAATCGTCGTCGACGCCGAGGTGCACCGCCACGTCCCCGCTACGTAGCCACATTCCGCCGCGATCGATCAATTCGGCCGGCTTGAGCTGTTCGGTGAGGCCGAGGATGCCGACGTAGAACGACCGCGCTTCGGCCTCTTTGCCGCGAGGGATTGCGAGTTGAACGTGGTCGACGCGCCGAAACGGCGGGCGACGGTCTAACGGTCGGACCAGGCCCACTCCGAGATAAGCCAGCCGCTCCGCGTGTTTGTCATCGTCAGTGCAAAGGTGGCGTTATCCTTCATCGGTTTTCCGCGTTGTTTGTACGTGAAGGTCGCGGGATAAACGACGTAGGCGTGTTCGCCGTCGACCAGGACGTGCCACGGAGTGCCGAGGGTGACGACCCCGTTGGTTATCCCATTCTTTTTCGCGTTGGCGGTGTAGGCGCTGGCCCAGTCGGCGCAGGCCCGGCTTCCCTGCCATTTAAACGGCGAAAAATTGTCGATGATCGATGCCGGCGAGTCACATGCGGCCGTCCACGCATTCATATCGCCTTTATTAAATGCCACGACCGCATGTTCGATCGCCGCCGTCACGCCGCTGGTGTCCGACGCCGAACACACGGCGGGCGCCGATAGGAGCGCGAACGCCGCCGTCAGCGTAACGATGAGTGGTCTCCGGATTTTCATGCATTTCTCCCCTCGAAGTAAGCTCAGAACCGAGCAGGAGGGCGGTTTCTTGCGCCCGTGTGGCTCCCCTGCTTTTAGGGCCCCGGCTCGACGAGCGTCGTGTCTTGCATCTCCGGCGCGATGAGTGGCGTGTCGTAAAATGTCGAGCTGGGTTCCTGGATGTCTTCGAACGCAATGGTTGCGCCCCGAACTACGCGGTGGTGCCCGAGATAAAGCGTATCGGCGGCGCTCTCGCGCCTTATATACGGCGCTCCATCGACGACCGAAAAATCTACCGACCACGGCACGTCCACCAGCGGAGCGAGGGTAAAGTTTCCTGCGACGATTGCCTTCCTCGGTAGGTAATCGCTGGTACCGATCCAGAGCTCGCGCAAGCGGTTATCTTTCGGCTTTCGAAGCGGCGTAAGCCCGAGATGATACGTCGGTACGCCATCGAGCAGCGGCCTATCGATCAACGAGACTCGGTAGTCGGGTGACCCCGAAGACACAATTGCAATGACGCGCAGCGAGCTACCCGCTTGCGGCGAGGTTGCCGACGTGCGCGCGGCTTTGTAGCGCAGGCCAAACATGTACGTTGGTTCCAGTAGCGGCTCGCCGAGGAGATCCTGATAGGGCGCCGGATGACCGACGGGGATCTGCTTGCCGGTACATCCGCCTTTTGCAATGCAGAGCTCGAAGCCGATGTTCAGGTTGACCCCGTGGGGCACGGGCGGCGGTTTGGCCAGCTGTTCGTCGCTGATGGGAAAGATTCGAATCGCTCCATCAGCGGGATCGGCGCCGGCGCGATAGTGATCGGCGACCGGCGTCTCTCCGTCGAGCCCACTGACGGCGATCGTGTAGCTAAGATGGTTGGGATAGTGCGCGCTCGTAACGGCCGACCGAGCGTGAAGCCAGATCGAATAAGCATCGACGGCGGCCGGCGCCTGATCCATGCTTACCCGCTACGCTTGGGCGCCGAGCCGCCAGGTCGCGACGAACGCTTTGAAGACGACCGGATAGGAGTCGTGCGTGAAGCGAACGCTGCGCGGGCCGGTTCGTTCAAAGCTGGGTATCGTCGCGACGAGATGCGCTTGGGCCGCGGTCACGAACTGCACGTCGAGCGTGATGGGCGGGTCGAAGCAAAACGGCTGTGCCGTTGACGCGCCGGCGATCGCCGCTTGCGCTTCGCGTCGAATTGCGCGCTGCGCCGCTACCGGCATCATCGAATCGGCGGCGAAGTTGCCGATCGATTCTTTCACGACGACGCCGCGCACCCAGGGCATCTGCCTCGTAATCCCTTCGACCGTCGTACGATCGCCCGTCGCCATTAGGAGCGGCACGCCGTAGAAGCCCAGCAGGCCTGCGTTGAGCGTCGCTTCGCCGCAGCGGACTCCGTTGACGCGAACGTCGTAGATGATCGAGGGCGTATACGTATGGCACAACACCGCGTCGGCATCCCCTGCTGCCCCGTGATAACCGATAAAGAACGCTCCGTCGAAGTCGCCGTCGGCGCCTTGCACCATCGAGAACGGCTTACGGTTCCCGAAGATGACTCGCACGTCGGCGGGAAGCTCGTCGAGCAAAAGGTTGCGCATCGGTCCGTGCGAGTCGTTGACGAGCACGGTAGTCGCGCCGCGCGCGCGCGCGCCCTCGATTGCACCGGCCACCTCTTGCGTGTAGTACCGGCGGTAGATTTCGTACTCCGGGTTGGGCGTTCGAGCGTCGACCTGTTGCCAGGCGCAGACGCCGGCGACGCCCTCCATGTCGCTCGAGATGTAAAGGTTCATCCCGCGTTGGCGGCGGCGGCGATGCGCGTTGCGGCGAGAAAGGCTTCGAACAGACTCGGGTAGTCGCCCGCGCCGAACCGTACGGCGCGGCCGCCGATTCGGGCAAAACCCGGCATCAGCTCGATGAAATCGGCATGCTCGACCTGGGCCGTTTCGATCGTGAGCTCAAACGGCGCCTGAAAGGTGAAGGGCTCGGCGCGTGCGACGCGACCCATGGCCTCGCGCGCCCCGGCACGAATCGCCTCTTGCGCGGCCGGGGGCGTCAGCGAGTTCACGGCCGAGAATCCGATCGCATCCTTCACGGCAACGCCGATTGCCCACGGCATGACGCGCAGGCACTCATCGACGATCGTGCGGTCGCCGGTAATCAGGACGACCGGAACGCCGTAACTGCCGGCCAGCGCCGCATTGAGTAACGCTTCGCTGCACTGCGTGCCGTTGACGATCGCGCGATAGACGTCGTCGGAGTAGGTATGCGCGAGCGTCGCAGCGTCACCCGCCTTGGCGTGATAGCCCGTGAAAAAGACCGCATCGATTCCCGTGCCAAAGCCCTGCATCATGCTCCACGGCTTGGGCGCACCGGAGATAATTCGCAGATCGTCGTCTGCAGGCAGCTGGTCGAGCAAAAGGTTTCGCATGGACCAGTGCGAGTCGTTGACGATGATTCGGCGCGCGCCGCCGTCGCGCGCGCCCTCGACGGCCGCGCGGACTTCCTGCGTCATGTACGAGCGAAAAACCGGATACTCATGAGTATCGCCGGGGTCGCACTGTTTCCACGAGCAAAGGCCCGCGGTACCCTCCATGTCGCAGGAAATATAAACGTTCATTGACGCAGCGCTTGGCGCGCTTGCGCGAGACCCTCCTGCGCCGCAACGTTTCGCGGGTTTGCGCGTAAGGCGCGCTCGTAGAGTGGAATTGCCT
>JABCZE010000106.1 GCA_013289785.1 Vulcanimicrobiota bacterium
CGTAACCGAACCGTTTCACCCCAGCAATCCGGTCGCGGCGCTGGTCTGGCTGTTCCAGCAATACGCCTTCGGCTCCAACGTCTATCCGTACAATACCGTAAACGCCTTCAACCTGTGGGCACTGCGCGGCACGATGTGGGTGCCCGACAGCCAGTACATCTTGGGGCTTCCGCAATTTCTCTGGGGCTTGGTGCTCGTGGTCGCGGCGATGGGACTCGTCGTCTGGCGTTACGTCCAAAGCCGCACCTCGACGGCGTTGCTCGAAGCCTGCGCGATCGCCACGTTAGCCTTCTTCATCCTGGCGACCCGGATGCACGAGCGCTATCTCTTCAACGGCTTGCTCTTTACGATCGCGTGCATTCCGTTTGCGCGGCGCTACCTTGCTGGGGCGATTGCGCTTTCGATCGTCCTGTTCGCAAATCTCGTCTATAGCCTGCAGTACCTACACGCGGTCACCGGCAGCGTGCCGGGCGTCAACGCACAAAATCTCTGGGGTCTTTGGACGACCCTCTTTTCGCTGCTTGCAGTCGGCACGTTCTTCGTGCTCGGGTACCAATTCTTGGGCGGCGCCGAGGTGCGCCCGGCAAAGCTTTCGTCGAGCCCCGAGCCGCTGCCGGAAGCCGGCGCGCCCGTTCTCCCCGCTCTGCGCCACTGGTTCGATCCTCGCGAGGGTTTGACCGCGATGCGCGCTCCGCTCGACTATGCGATCGTGGCGGTGCTGGGTCTGGGAAACTTCATCCTGTCGTTCATCGGTTATTGGTGGCCACCCGACAAGATTTTCGATGAAATTTACTTCGCGCGCGCCGGCGAGGAGTATCTGCAGAACCTGCGGATCTACGAGAATACCCATCCCCCGCTGACCAAGCTGATGATCACGCTCTCCATCATGCTCTTCGGGGGAATGCAGCACGGCCACGGTTTGGGCGGCTGGCCCGGCCTCAATCTCTTGGTGGGCCACCTGCCCAATGGCGACAACTCGTACGGCTGGCGTTTTCTCGACGTCGTCTTCGGGGCGCTCGTCGTCATGCTGCTCTACGTTTTTGCCAAGCGCGTCACCGGTTCGACGGTCTTTGCCACGATTACCGCCCTGCTGCTGACCTTCGATGGCATGCATTTCGTGCAGTCTCGAATCGCGACGCCCGAAGGCTTCGTCGTCTTCTTTGCGACGCTGGCGGTCTACGCGTTCTATCGCTTTTGGATCAACTCGCAGGTCGGCGAACGAGCGCACGTGACCGTTCCTACGTGGGGCCTGGTTGCCGGTGCCGGCGGAGCGTTGTTCGCGGGCGTGGCAGCCGCCTCGATCGGTCGCGCACTGTGGCATTTCGATACGGCCTCGACGGTCGTCGTGTCGCTCTATTGCGCCAGCGGAATCTATCTTTTCGTCCGGTACGTGCTGTTCGCGCGTTTCTTTGGCGATGGGCGGCGGGAGCTTTCGTACGCCGAAGGCTCGTACGCGCTGCGCGATGCTGCGGGTACCTCGCTGTTTGCCGCCGACGGCGGGACGATCGACACGCGCGGAAAGATCGCGCGCGGCGAGCTTTCCCAGGCCAAAGGCGGCACGCTGATCTACCGCGACGATCCGCTAAAGATCGACTACTCGCGCGACGGCAGCGTTATCTACGATACCCCTGCGGGCAGCGTCACCTATGCCGACGACGAAATTCGCGACCGAAGTACGACTGCCGTCGAGAACGGGCATACGTCGCGGCGTTGGCTAATTCTCTTTACCGTTGCCCTCGGGCTGCTCGTAAGCTCGAAGTGGTATGGCGTCATGGGCTTCGGCGTAAGCTTCGTCGTGCTGATCGCCGTGTGGCTCCAACGGTATCTGTTCGAGCTGCGGCCGACGCTCTGGGGTAATCCGCGCGGCTTTCGCATCGACGGCGCGCTGGCGACGATTCTCTTTGTGAGCGCCACGGTGTACGCACTGGTGTGGGTTCCGGATCTGGTGCGGCATTCGCCGGATCCGGGTGAGGTTCACAACGTCAACGACGTCGTGTACCGGCAGTACACCATGTATGAGTATCACCACAACCTCGTGGCCACGCACCCCTACTCCTCGAAGTGGTGGGAGTGGCCGCTCGACTACGTGCCGGTCGCATACTTCTATCAAGATCGGCGCAACAACCCGACCAACGACAAGGGCTGTTGCGTTTACGAGATTACCTCGATGCCGAATCCGATCATCTTGTGGTTCGGCTTGTTCTGCGTGCCGTTCGTCGGCGTGCTGGCGTGGCGAGAACGAAACAAAGCCTACGCGTTGATCGTCGTGACCTATCTCTTGCAATGGCTGCCGTGGATTGGGTCCCCGCGTCTGATCTTCGCCTATCATTTTTACGTCAACATTCCGCTGATCTGCCTGTGTAACGCGATTTTCTTGCAGCGGGTCTGGGTGTGGATGCGCGCTCGCGCGAATCTCCAATGGCTCGGGGGTCTGGCCGTCGGCTCGTACGTCGCGGCCGCGGCCGTGGGCTTCATCTATTTCTATCCAATTTTGGCGGCGCATCCGATTCCGTGGGACGCTTGGCACCAGCGGATGTGGTTCCCAACCTGGGTAATCGGACCAGGCTAGCGAAGGCTCTGTAGACGAGGTTTGGCATAAAATGTCGGGACATTCCAAGTGGCACAATATCAAGCTCAAGAAGGGCAAGGTAGACGCGCAGCGGGGTGCGCTCTTCACGAAGCTTAGCAAAGAGATCATTCTCGCGGCGAAGGGCGGGTCGCCCGACCCTGAAGCCAACTACCGGCTGAAGATGGCGGTCGAAAAAGCTCGCGAGTTCAATATGCCGCAAGAGAACATCAAGCGTGCGATCGCGCGTGCCTCAGGACAAGACGGGGAGCGCGAAATCGAGGAAATTCGCTACGAGGGATACGGCCCGGCCGGGCTGGCGGTCGTCGTCGACGCGGCCACGGACAATCGAAATCGAACGGTCGGGGAGTTGCGCTTTCTTTTCAGCCGGCACGAGGGCAGCTTGGGTGAGACCGGTAGCGTTGCCTGGATGTTCGATCCGGTCGGCATCCTCGAGATCGATCCCGCTGGTAAATCGGAAGACGCCGTGATGGAAGAGGCCCTCGTCGACGGCGTCGAGGACATCGAGTACGACGCGGACGTCGCCGTCATCTACACGCAGCCGGCGATGCTGGCCGGCGCGCGCGATGCGTTGCGCGCCCGAGGCGCCCGAATCTCCGACGCGTACCTTGGCATGCGGCCGAAAACCAAGATCGAGCTGAGCGGCGCCGAGCTTAACGCTGCGTTGGCCTTTCTCGATGCGCTCGACGAGCACGAAGACGCGCAGCGGGTCTTTAGCAACCTGGACTTTAGCGCGGTCCCGGTGGAGGCGCTTACCTGAAGCCCTATACCGTCGTCCTGGTGATCTTCGTTGCGTTAGTCGTCTGGTTCGGGCATCAGATCTACGATTTCTTGATTCCTCCGTCCACGACGGTGACCGTGCCTTCATTTGTGGGGCAAACGCTGACCGACGCCAACGCCGAGATCGAGCGATTAAAGCTTAGCGCGGCCGTCGTGGACCACACGACGAGCGATCGCTATCCTCAAGGCGTCGTGATCACGCAGCGGCCGCCGGCCGGCGATCAAGTTCGCCAAGGGCGCCAGGTTTCGTTCGTTATCAGCGACGGAATCGTCGCCCGTCTCATGCCCGACTTGCGCTATCAGTCTATGCGTGAGGTGCAGCTCGACCTCTCTCGCGCGCGCCTGACGCTCGGAAAGGTCGCATATGCAAAGAGCGACGTGATCCCGGCGGGGCACGTAATCTCGCAGGCGCCGGCGCCGGTCACCAGCATGCACGAGGGCGACTCCGTCTCACTGATCGTGAGCCAAGGCGGCCGGGCGAACGTGCACGTTCCCGATTTTGTCGGGTTGACGATCGATCAAGCACGAACGGTCGCGGCGGATGCCGGCGTTACCCTCGGGCAGATCGTGTGGACACCGTTGGGCGGAAGCGGGCCCGCACACGGCGTCGTTGCGCGACAGCTTCCCGCGCCGGATGCAAAGATTTCATCGTACGAGCCCGTGTCGCTGCAGATCAGTGCCGGTCCAAACGAATCGGGCTACATCATCCATCAGGCGCGCGTGCTCGTTTCGGTTCCCGAAGCCGATAGCAACCAGCCGACAACGCAGCTCGACGTGCGCCTCGCGCTCACGGATGCGACCGGGCAATACGATCTCTACCACGCCTTCGCGCAGCCCGGCCAGAAGCTCGATTTTACCGTTACCGCGGTTGGAACGTCGGTGCTCGACATGTACGTCAACGACACGCTCGTGGGCGAAACGCGCCTCGGAACCGAACCGCCGAATGTCTACAGCGCAAAACCCTCCGCCTCCCCATCAACCGCACCCTGACCTTTCGACTCCGCTCAGGACTGCGCTTCGCGCAGCCGATAAGGAATTCTGAGCAAGTGTCATCCTGAGCGGAGTCGAAGGACGATACGATGACGATCCTGGCGCCTTCGCTGCTTTCGGCAGATTTCGCGCGAATAGCGGAGCAGATTGCGTGCGTGGAAGCGGCGGGCGCGGAGTATCTGCACCTCGACGTGATGGACGGGCGTTTCGTTCCCAACATCACCTGGGGCCCGAAGATTATCGGCGATCTGCGCAGGCTGTCACCGCTGACCTTCGACGCGCATTTGATGATCGTCGAACCGGAACGTTATGTAGACGATTTTCGCGCGGCGGGGTGCGATCGCATCACCTTCCATTTGGAGGCGACGTCGCACGCGCAGCGGCTGCTCGTGCACCTGCGGTCGATCGGAGTAAAGGCGGGAATCGCGATCTGTCCCCAAACGCCGGTCGGCATGCTGCAAGACATCATTGAGGATTGCGACACCGTGCTGGTGATGAGCGTCAACCCTGGGTTCTCAGGGCAGAAGTTCATCCCGCATTCGATCGAAAAAGTGCGCGAAGCCCGCGCGCTGATCGACGCTCGCAATCCCGGCTGTTTGATCGAAGTCGACGGCGGCGTGGGCGAAGCGAACGCGCGCGCGCTGGTCGAGGCCGGCGCCGGTGCGCTGGTGATGGGTGCGACGGTCTTTGGCGCGCCGGATCCCGCCGCCGCGTTGCGCCGGATCCGCTCGCTGCTCGCGTGACCGAAGACGAGATCGTTCAAGCAATAGCGACGCTTTGTCACCCTGAGCGCGGTAATGTCATCCTGAGGCCTGTCATTATCGGCATCGGCGACGACGCCGCGCTCTGGCAGCCCTCACGCTCGCATCGCAGCGTGATCTCGACGGACATGCTCGTCGAAGGCGTGCATTTTACGCGCGCTACGATGTCGCTCGAAGACGCCGGCTGGCGCGCGATGGCCGCGGCGCTCAGCGATTTGGCCGCGATGGGCGCGCGCCCGGTACTAGCGACCGTCGCGTTGGGCGTGCCGGCTGCCGGCGGCAGCGCCGAGATACTCGAACTTTATAAGGGCATCGCTGCGGCAGCGCAGCGTTTCAAGGTCGCGATCGCCGGGGGCGACCTCTCCCGCAGCGACGCGATCGCGATCTCGGTAACGGTCGTCGGCGAAGTGCGGCCGTCGAATGTAAAAACGCGCACCGGGGGCAAGCTCGGCGACGTTCTTGCGGTTACGGGGGAACTCGGTGCGTCGCGGGCGGGACTCGAAATCGCGGCTAAGCCCGGACTCGTCGACGGCGCGGGCTGCGATGCGGCGCTGCAAGCCCTTCGCCGGCCCGTCCCGCGAATCGCGGAAGGCCGCTTTCTGGCGGCGAGTGCAAACGTGACGGCGATGATGGACATCTCGGACGGGCTCTCCACGGACGCTCGCCGGCTTTGCACCGCGAGCGACTGCGGCGCGGACATCGAGGATGTTCCGGTGGCAGACTCAGCGCGCGAAGTCGCGCAAGTTCTCGGCGACGACCCGGCGCGTTTCGCGCTCGCCGGGGGGGAGGATTTCGAGTTACTGCTGGCGATCCGGCCGCGGGCGTTCCGCTATCTCGCCGGGCGCTACGAAAAGCGCTTTAAGCAAAAACTGCTGCGTGTGGGCCGCTTAGTAAAAGGGCGCGGCGTTGCCTGGCGCGGAACGGCGCTCGATTCCCTGGGCTGGGATCACTTCAAATAGGGCGCCCTTAGGCGCGGCGCGTCACTTTTTTCGAGCGCAGGCAGCGCGTGCAGACCTTCGCCGTGCG
>JABCZE010000107.1 GCA_013289785.1 Vulcanimicrobiota bacterium
CTGGGCACACGGCCTCGCGTGCCGATGTCGCGGCGTCGTTTCAGGCCGCGGTGGTGGATGCCTTGATGATGCAGTTGCGCGCGGCCTTTGAACGCGAACGCTACACTGCGGTCGTCGTCTCCGGCGGCGTCGCCGCGAACTCGGCGCTCGCCTCCGCGGCGGCGGTATGGAGCCGGCGCAACAACGTCCCGGCTTTCATTCCCCCGCCGAAGTACTGCACCGACAACGCGGCAATGATTGCTGCCGCTGCCTTCCATCAACGCGACGTGACGCGCGCCGATCCGCTCTCGCTAACCGCCGACCCGAACCTTCCGTTCGTTCTTACGGAACGTGCGGACCGTAGTTGAGCGTATAGGATCCCGGGAACGGCTGCGCGCAGTGGCTGGTTCGATACAGGGTGCCTCCGACGAGCATCGACGAGTAGACGCATAGTTGCCCCGAACTCGGCAGCGCTTCAAAGAGTACTTGGCCCCCGTGATTCGTCCTCAGCGTAATGATAACGCCCGTGGGTCCGCCGTTGGAGATCGATCTGGAAAGCGTCACGGGCATGTCATACAACGGACCGCCCTTCAACTTTAGCGTAACCGTGGTCGAGCTGGGATTCGGTCCATTGTTTGTCGAGGGAGTCGACGATCCGCTGCTGCATGCGGCCAAGGCGCAAAGCAAACCCAGGATCTCCACGCGTCGAACGATCCAAACCATCATCGGTCTTCCTTTCTCAGAACTGCGGGCTCGCGGTTTTGCCCTAGGGTTCACTCGAGTGGATTGGAACCATGCCGCCGCTGCGTTTTCTAAGGCCCATTTAAGGGGACGTCGCCGCCTTGGGCCCGAGCCGCAGCTCGTAGGCGAGGTATGCATGGAAGGTTCGCGCGCCTGCAATCGAGGTGCCGAGCGAGAAGAGCACCGAGTGTATCCTCGAGTAGTCGTCGTTCATGCCAATTCCGATGCTGGTCGAGCCGCGTTCGCCGATTCGATTCGACCCGGTCGAGTAAATCTCCAAGCCGGCGTTGACCTGATCGGAAAACTCGTAGGTACCCGCGAGGCCGCCCGACCAGTAGTTTTGGCCGCCGGCGCTAGCGTCGCGGTTCCAGCCGCCTCCACCGAACAACGTTACGCGGCCGATCGTCTTCTGCGCCCACAGCGGCAAGAAGAGCGTCTGCGAGTTGCCGATCGACGGGTAAAAAGCGACCTGCGGTCGCGACGAGCTTTCCGGAATGAAGCGATACTTGATGCCGAAGTCGTCGGTGTCTGACTTGGTGAGCGAAAATGAGCCTGCAATCTGCACGTTGTGAAGCGGGCCATAGTTGATTTCCGCAAACGGCAAAGCCGTTTCGGTCTCTCCGTTGCCATACTCGCCTTGGTAGCCGATGTAGATCTCGTAGTTGCGATATGCGACCGGCACCGGGTCGTCCGTCAGGTATGGAGGTCCCGCCCAGGCCGCGCAGGTGGCGCCGAAAAATAGCGCGCATGCGGCGACCGTGGCGAGAAAGAACCGCACGATCTAAGCTTGATTAGAGCGACAGCTTAAAGACCGTTCCTGCGCTGTTCGCGCCGCCTTGGTAGGTCGTACCGTACACCTCGCCGTTGAGCGCCATCAAACCAGCGTACGGGTACTCACCGTCGGTGCCGGCTTTGAAACTGTAAACCACGTGATCGTCGCCTCCAGACGGGTTTTCCCAGAAGACCGTTCCCGCGCCCTGCGCGCCGCCTTGGTAGGTCGTTCCATAGAGCTTGCCGTTTTGCTCGATCAGTCCGCCAAAGTATGGATGGGCGCCGTCGGCGTTGGCTTTGAACCGGTACAGCACTTTTTCCGCGCCGGACGTGCTCACCTCAAAGACGACTCCCCAACCATATGCAACGCCGCCGGTATACGTCGTTCCGTAGAGCGCGCCTTTATAGAGGAGCAATCGCGCATACGGGTACTGGCCGTCCGAGCCGCCCTTGAAGCTGTAGACAACCTTCTCTTCGCCCGCCGGGCTCACTCGAAAAACGGTTCCCGCGCCACTCGTCCCGCCTTGATAGGTCGTACCGTAGAGCATGCCCTTCACCGCGATTAAACCGTCATAGGGATGCGCGCCGTCGTTGCCGGCTTTGAATCGGTAGATCACGTGTTCCTCGCCGGTCAGGCTGACTTTAAAGACCACGCCCCAACCGTAGGAAACGCCGCCGGTAAACGCCGTGCCGTACAGCGTGCCGTTCACGTCGAGCAGCCGGCCATAGGGATATTCGCCGTCCGGGCTGCCCTTGAAGCTGTACAGCACGTGTTCGGCACCGGCCGGAGTCACCGAAAAGACGGTCCCTTTGCCGCTCGTGCCGCCCTGTTCCGTCGTTCCGTAGAATTTGCCGCCGAGCGCGATCAGGCTCGCATAGGGATGCGCACCGTCGTTGCCGGCTTTGAATCGGTAGAGCACGTGCTCTTCGCCCGTCGTGCTAACTCTGAAGATCGTTCCCCACTCGTAGCCGCCGCCGCCGCCGTAGGTCGTCCCATAGAGCGAGCCGTTCAAAGGTACCAGACTCGCGTAGGGAAAGCCGCCGTCCTCACCCGACTTAAAGTTGTAGAGCAGCCCGTAACTATTTGGGTTGGCGCCGCTATCCGGCAATGCTGCCGGAGGCAGCAGCGAGGAGTTCGTGCCGCGCGCGCAACTTGCGAGCATCGCGCCGCAAACGATCGCGACTAACAAACGCATGATTGTGAGCCCTTCTACGCCTCGAAGGCGACGATCTCGTTGGCTTCGCGATGGTTCGTCCAGAACCGCGAGCCGTCGAAGGCAAGTGCACGCGCCGCAAAGGGGATACGCGCGAGGTCCGTAAAGGCACCGGTGCCGTTGGCGCCGATTTTGCCGAGAAAGTAGTTATCGCTCTCTTCATCGTCGGTCGTAATCACGAAAAAGTTGCCGTCGACGAAACATTGGCCGCAGACTCCGCGCGGCAGATCGATCCGGCGCACGACGTTGCCCTGTTCGTCGAGGCCGAGAATCCGGCGATTGTACCACTGGCTGACGTAGAGCCACGTGCCGTCGTAGCTCAACTGCGAACCGGTTTTATCCGGGCATTCGATCGCGTTCTGCGTTTTAAAGCCGTGTCCCGGAACGAATCGGCGAATGATGCGGTCATCGTCTTCGCCTTCGCCGCAGATAACGCGCAGCTCGTCGCCTACGACGGTCATGCCCCACGGCTTGCCCGGCGCTTTCTCTTCTTCGATGAGCGTCCATTGACGCGGGTCGAGCGCGTAGAGACGATTCGTCTCGATCGATCCCATCCAGAGTTTGTCACCGTCGAACGCAAGCGACTGCGGGCGCGGCGCCGGCGACGGTAGCCGTAGCGCTTCAGTTACATCGTGCACGCGCGAACCTTGTCCCTTTAACCGCTGGCGACCTCTACGCCGGATGGTAAACGAGCGCGACGGGTCCTTCGAACTGCGTTGCGCTCGCGAGCCGCAAACGAAGCGGCTTCGAGAGCGCCGAGAAGAGCGGCCTGCCCTTTCCCAAAGCCACCGGATGCACCAGCAGGCGGTACTCGTCGATGAGCCCCGTTGCGACCAAGCTTTGGGCGAAGCTCGCGCCTCCATGCGCCAAAAGATCTTTACCTGGCTGTTGTTTTAACGCGGTTATTTCTGTGGCCAGGTCGCCGTTTGCAAGCGTTGGTTCGGTCCAAGACCGCGTGGGCGCGAACACAATCGGAGGCTCGCCTGCCTCGGCACTAGCGCGCATCGCGTCGAGAAACGCCGGCGAGGTAAGCTCCAAGCTCGGCGGCGCGAGCGAAGCCTTGCGTGAAAAGACCACCTTGGGGAGATCGTTCATCGGGGCGGCAAACGCTTCGTTCGAAGTTGGCCAAAAGGCGGCCATGTCGTAATACGTCCGGCTGCCCATCAAGTGCGCGCCGGCCTGCGCCAGCGTTTCTAGGGTCCAGGCCGTAGCGCGTTCGTCCGTCGTTTCGAAGATCCAATCCAGCTCGCCGTTTGGCCCGCATGCAAAACTATCGAGTGAAAGCGACATTTTTAAGATCAGCCTTCTCATCGGTGTTGCCCTTTCACGGTCGCCACCGCGTGTCATCCTGAGTGCAGTAATGTCATCCTGAGCGCAGTCGAAGGACGAAGGACCATAAAAGCAATCGAGACCCGCAGCAGCGGGCCTCGATTGTTCTTGCGTTTTCGTAAGCTAGTGCAATGGACTGTGCCTTTCACTTACGCCTTAATGGTTACCACGTATCGATTCGACTTAAACCAGTTTCGCCGATGGCCCTGAGTTTATCCTGAGCGCTATCGAAGGACCGGCCGAGCAACGCGACGGCACGTGAAACCTCCTCCTCCGAGATGATCAGGGGCGGCGCCAGCCGCACGGTGTTGCCGCCCGCGCTTCCGATCAGGAGACCGCACTCCCGCGCGGCGCCGACGACGGCACCGGAATCGTAGGGCGCCTGGACGGTCACGCCGATGAGGAGCCCCCTTCCGCGAGGCTCGCCCAGCATCTCCGGCCTGGAACTCGCCAGCTCGGAAAGGGCTTCGAAGAACTGGGCCGAGCGGTCGCGGACCCGGGCGTCTAAATCCAGCTCGTCGCGAACGCGGAGGTGCGCCAACGCTGCGGCGCACGGGACCGGCGATCCGCCAAACGTCGAGCCATGGTCCCCGGGCACAAACCCGCCGGCGGACCGTTCGTTTGCCAGCATCGCCCCGATCGGCAGGCCATTGGCCAGGGCCTTAGCCAGCGTCACGACATCGGGCCGCACGCCGGCCGTTTCAAAGGCGAATAGGCTTCCGGTGCGCCCCATCCCGCACTGCACTTCGTCGAAGATCAGGAGGGCGCCGCGCGCGTCGCAGAGCCGGCGCGCGGTCTGCAAAAACTCGGCCGTGGCGGCGTGCACGCCGCTTTCGCCCTGCACCGGCTCGACGATAAAAGCCGCTACCTCCGGGGTAATCGCGTCCTCTAACGCCGCTGCATCGTTGAAGGGCGTAAACGCGAAGCCCGCCGGAAGCGGCTCAAAGCCCTCGCGGTACGCCGCGTTGTCGGTTGCAGCGAGCGCCCCGAACGTACGCCCGTGGAACGAGCCGGTGCACGCCAGAATCGTCCGCCGGGCGGGTTCTCCGCGCCGGGACGCCCACTTGCGCGCCAGCTTGATCGCCGCTTCGTTGGCCTCGGTGCCGGAGTTACAGAAAAAGACCGCCTTCATCCCCGAGCGCGTCACCAGTTCGCGCGCGAGTTCTTCCGACGGCTGGTGATGGTACAGGTTGCTCGCGTGCACCAGCACTTGCGCTTGCGCCGCAACCGCTTGTGCGATCGCCGGGTGCGCGTGGCCCAGCGCGCAGACGGCGATGCCGCCGATGCAATCGAGGTAGCGCCGTCCGCGGTCGTCGATCAGCTCGCAACCTTCGCCCGCGACGATCGTTATCGGCGCGCGTTTGTAGGTGTCGAGCAGCGTCACGTGCGGTAGTTGGCGTTGATGCGGACGTAGTCGCGCGACAGGTCGCAGCCCCAGCCCGTCGCTTGCGCCTCGCCGACGCCCAGGCGCAGCTCTACCGAAATCGTTTCGGGCTCGAGCTCGCGATGCGCCTCGGCCTCCGAGAGCAGTTCGATGCCGCCCACGCCGACCCACGGTTTTCCGTTTGCGAAGAGCGACCAGCGCTCTGGGTCGAGCTGCGCGCGCGCCGCGCCCGCCGCCGCGATGATGCGCCCCCAGTTCGGATCCTCGCCGTACAGCGCCGTCTTCACGAGATTGCTGTTGATGATCGCGCGCGCAATCGTCCGCGCCTGGGCAACGTCACGGGCTTGCGTCACCTGCACTTCCAGCGTCTTGGTCGCGCCTTCGCCGTCGGCGACCATCGCCTTGGCCAAATCGAGACAGACCGCGCGCAGCGCGCCCGCGAAAATTGCGGGCACCTCTGCGCCATCGAGTAGGGCGGGGGCGAACGCGTAGACCGCATCGTTGGTCGACATGTCGCCGTCGACCGAGATCATGTTGAAGCTGTCTTCGTTGGCCTCGCGCAGCGCCTGCGCCAAGGCATCGTATGAGATTGGAAAATCCGTCGCAATGAAGGCCAGCATCGTCGCCATGTTGGGCGCGATCATGCCCGAGCCTTTGGCGATTCCGCCGACGACGTACTTACGCTCCTGATGGTAAAACGCGTAGGC
>JABCZE010000108.1 GCA_013289785.1 Vulcanimicrobiota bacterium
GATCTCCGACGGAATGGAAAATATTAGCGACCCCTCAACGGACGGGAAGCTTCCTCCGGCCACGATCGAGCCCGAGTTCCTTGGTCCGTTTGCTTGGACGATGCGATCGTCGGTTCATATTGCGCCTGCCGGGGGCGGGGAGGTGATGATGCAGCCCGACATCGCCGGACTCAAGACCATCGCTAGCGTCGTCGCGGTGGCTAAGCCGTCGTACGCGATCGGCAGCGGTTCTCAAACGGTCGAATCCGTCAACGGGCGCCCGGCCTATCATTTGGCGTTGCGGCCGAAGGACGAACCGCGCAAACATAATCTGCGCGACTTATGGATCGACGTCGAAACCCTCGACCTTCTCAAGGCGCACTTCGTCGGAACGTACCGGCCGGTTCCGCAGGCGCCGGTGAGTCCGACCGACGTCACCGTCTATTTTCGTCAAGTGGTGGGATGCTGGGTAGTTACGCACGCGCTGTGGACCTACGACGATCCACCGATGTCATACGAGTTCGACGTTCAAAACGACGAAATCGGTTTGCCGGCTACCCTTCCGGATTGGCTTTTCGATACCGCGGCCTATCGTGAGCACGAAGCGGCCGGCGAGCCCGATTATCTCGGTTTGTTACTCGAGCAGATGCGAAAAGCGGCGAAGCCGTAGCCGGCAGAACCGAGTTCTAGACGGACCCGGCAACCGCCGTATAGAGCGATTGCAGGTTTACGCCGAGAAGCGAGATCCCCGCGAACGCGACCATCGCGATCAGGGCGACCAGGAGACCGTACTCGACCATCGTCGCGCCTTCTTCGTCGCGGCGCAGATTTCTAAGGGTGTTACAGAGGGTCGTGAACATGTTTTTCTCTTTTCTTGCTGAGTAAAAGTACTAAATTCAAAAGGAGAAGCGACTAGGCATGGACCAAGTCCTTGCCACCTTGCTCCCTTTATCGTCTAGCTTCCTTAATCGCTCCTGTGAAGGGCGGCCCATGCGGGCCCTTCGTTGGGTTGCCTATTGGGAATCGGGCGCGCGATAATCGTTCTGTTGCTGAAGAAAGAACGACGGGTACTTGGGCGCCTTGATCGGAATGAAGGCGCGCGGCTGTTGCGTGAAGTCGAAGCAATCCCCGGCCGGCGAGGTGGCGCGCTTGTCCGCAGCGGCTAGCTGATCGAGGCCCCAAAGGTCCTCTGCAAAACGCAGCACGCTGGCCGTCTCGTATTGCACGTGCGAAACGTGGTCTTTCTTGGCATACGGCGAGATGACCAGAAGCGGCACGCGGAATCCGAGGCCGTCGGCTCCCATGTAGGGAGGCTTGACGGGGTCGTAGAGGCCTCCCCAGTCGTCCCATTGCACGAAGATGGCGGTCGTATTCCAGAACTTGCTCTTGCCGACGGCGTTGACGATGGCCGAAACCCACGACGGCCCGTAGCCGCCGCCGCAGTTGACGTGGTCGGAATCGCTGCAAAGCGGCGTGATCCACGTAAAGTTCGCGAGCTTCCCGGCCTTGACGTCGGTCAAGAAGTTTTTCTGCGGCGTAACGATGTCTTTTTTCCAATCCGCTCCATAGTAAATGTGGCGGACCGCCTGATAACTCGACCACCAGCTCCCGCCTCCGCTCGAGGAGTTGCCGTATTTGCTCGTATAGAAACGCCACGACAGCTTCGCTTTGTCCAGTTCGTCGCCCAGGGTCTGGTAGTCGAAGCACACCGCCTGATACGAACCATACGTGCGCTCTGCAGTGATCGTCGCCACCTCATCGCTGGCTCCGCCGGGGCAGCCCCAAAGCCCGAACGGCAAATCGACGCTCGATTGCGCCTGCGCCGCGATGATGTACTGGTGAGCGACGAAGCTCTCATCGAGCTGCGATTGGAACATGTGGTCGGCTACCACCCACTCGTGCGCCATGTCGAAATACGGTTTCGAGTCGCCGTGCGGAACGTACACGTACTGCGGATCCTTGAACGGACCGTTGAAGCCAGTTTCCTTATTGAATCCGTCCATGCGGCAGTCCGTCCCGGGCAACTTCCCGGTTCCGCGGCACGCCGCGAACATCGCCGCGGCCGAATGGTCGATGTCGTACGCGCCCCCACCCAGGGAGTACGGCCGAAGTTTGATCGTGTTCCCGTGGGAGTCTTTTCCGCTGCGAACCGTATAGGCGCCGGGATACCCTTGAAAGAGATCGTTGAAGCTGCGGTTCTCCTGAACGACGTAGACGATATGATCGATTTTGCCGGCGCCGGTCGCGAGGTTCTCTATCGAGGAAAGCGACGGAAGCGCGCTCGAGCTGCGGTTGTTGCACGCGGTGAGCGCCAGCGCCGCGGCCAGCACGAAACAAAGCGTCCTCATTCGGTATCCAGCGGTTCGTTCGAAGGCGGCCGATGCAGGTAATACTGAAGCGGATACTTTGCCGGAATCACTTTGAAGGCTCGCGGCGGCATATTGAAATCGAATGCGTTGCCGATGCTGGTGGAGCTGGCGTCGTTCCGCCCAAGCGTGCCCAGGTTCCAGTTATCTTCGATGAAGTGCAGGATGCTGCCGAACTCGTACGGCGTGTGCTCCACGTGCGCCTTGACGTACGGCGACACGATCAGCATCGGGACGCGGAAACCGGGGCCGCCTTGCCAGCCGGGCGCCGCCGGCGGGACCACGTGATCGTAGAAGCCGCCCCAGTCGTCCCACACGATCACGACCGCGGTGGAATCCCAGTAGGAGCTTTGGCCGACGGCATTGACGATCGATGCCACCCACGAGGGACCCTTGTCGCTCTTTTCCGCGGGGTGATCGGAGTCCAAGGCGTCGGGAGTGATCCACGAAACGGCGGGCAGCTTCTTGTTTGAGATGTCGGTAAAGATGTCGGTATTCGTCCGCGCGATGTTGTTCTTCCACTCGGAGCTATACCGCACGGCTTTGATCGCATCGAACGCGTTCCAGATTCCGGCGCCTTCGCATTTGGGGCACTTCGTGTACGGGTAGACCTTGACCGCATAAAACTTCCACGGAACGGTTTTTGCATCGAGCAGATCGCGCATCGTCGAATACGTCAGGCACGGAAACGGCCCGCCGAATTCGTAGACCTTATGCGTGGCCTTTTTGATGACGGCAGTAACCAAATGCGCCGGATTTCCGTCGCATCCCCAGGGAAAATACGAGGGGGTATCGATCAGTGCTTCGCTGCTCGAAAGCTGCGTGCCGCCGGCGATCAGATCCTGATGCGCCGTAAAGCTTCCGCTGCCTTGAGTTTGGAACGTGTGGTCGGCAAGCACGTACTGCTGCGCCATGTCCCAGTACGGAGCGATAAACTTCGGATTGACGTACTGATAGGGATAGGTGCAGGCCGGAGTGCCGCTTCCGCGCACGCCCCCGCGCTCCAAGTCGAAGCCGTCCATCTTGCCCTTGTCGCGGTCGAGCAGGAAGCCGGAGTAGATGTGATCGAGATCTTCATTCGCCGAATAGCCGTACGATTTGGGGAATCCATTGCCCATGAGATCGACCTCGGTCAACGGGATCGTGGTCGGCTCGGTAATCGGCACCGGACAGCTCTCGGCGGTCGACGCCCCCATCGCCGCCGCCTTACCCGTCGTGGTCCCGTCGGCGCCCGGAAACGTCGCAAAGAAATTGTCGAAGCTGCGATTCTCCTGGATAACGATGATGACGTGCTGGATTTTGCTCGAACCCGAGGTCGCCGCTCGGACCCCGGCGTGCGTTCCGGAAGGAAACGCCGGCATCGGGCCGGGCGATCCGCCGCATGCGAGAACCGTCGCACTCATGGCGATGAACGCAAACCAAATGCCGGCGATGCGTAATTGCATTGGCGGAAGCCGTTATTCCGTGTCGACCGGGAGGCCGGAGGGCTTTTCACGCAAGAAGAACTCGCGCGAATACTTCGTGGGAATCGCTTTGAACGTACGCGGCTTCTGGGTGAAGTTGAACATGTTGCCGATGCTCGTCGAGCTTTGGTCGGTCGTTCCGAGGCTCCCGAGGTTCCACGTATTCTCGATGAACTTGATGATGCTCCCGAAGCCGTAGACCGTATGTGAGATCTCGTTCACCGGCACGTACGGCGAGGCGACGATCATGCCCACGCGAAAACCCGGGCCGCCCTGATTATCCAGCGCCGGCGGCTCAACCGGATCGTAAAAGCCGCCCCAATCGTCCCAGACGATGATGACTGCCGTCGAGTTCCAGTACGAGCTCTTGCCGATCGCGTTCACGACGCTTGCCACCCATGACGGCCCGCGATCGTTCTTATAACCCGGGTGGTCGGAGTCGAACGCATCGGGAACTACCCACGACATCGCAGGCAACTTGCCGTTCGCAATGTCTTTTAGGATATTGGTCTGCGGGTTCGAGATATGCTCGGACCATTCGCTCTTATTCCCGTAGATCGAATTGATGACGAGAAACGCGTTCCACATGGCGCCGACCGAGTGGGCCTTCGACGCCGGCGCGTAGTATTTCCACGAAACCGTGGCGGCATCGAGCAGATCCGCCAGCGTTTCGTAGTTGCTTCCCGACGACGGGAACTTGTTCGTGCAGGGATATGGCCCCTGTCGCGATTCGTACACCAGACCCGTCGTGATGAGCGAGGTTTTCGTCCCGGGAGGCGAGATGCAGCCCCAGGTGTTTCCGGCCGTCGGATCGTCGATTAAGCTGTGCGTCGAATCGATCTCGCTGCCGCCGCGGATCAGATCTTGATGCGCGATGAAACTTCCGCTGCCTTGCGTTTGGAAGAGATGATCGGCCAGCGCGTAATCGGTCGCGAGCGTCCAGTACGGCTGGATTTGCTCGGGGTTCACGTATTGATACGGTAAGGCACCTTCTTCCTTTCCGGTCATTTGGAACTTGACGCGATTGAAGCCGTCCATATTCCCGTGGTCGTACGCAGTCTTATAACCTATGTAGGTATGGACGAGGTCTCTCGTCGGGCCGAGATCGGCCTCGGTTAGGTTAATCGAAACCTGTTTTGCTTTCTTTCCTTTGCCGACGAGTTCCAAGCCGGTGGTCGACCCATCGGCGCCCGGAAACGTCGCGAACAAATTATTGAACGTCCGGTTCTCTTGGATCATGAGCACGATGTGCGTTATCGGATACGAAGAGGTACTATGGCGAGCGGCTGTTTGAAAAGGCTTTCCCGAAGGAACCGCCGTCGAAGCACCCCCGCATGCACTCAGGGAAACCGCGGCGCCGAGCAGCATCGCAAGCAGATACGATCCTTTATTCATGATTTATCCTCAATCATAGCTCTCACGAACCGTTTCCAGCAACGTTTGCCCAAACTCTACCACGGTGCCGTCGCCGTCGAGCACGTCAACGCCAAAACCGGGATACAGGCTGACGAAGCGATCCTGCTTCCAGCGGGCCACCGACCAACGGTCGCGCGCCGCCTTCTCATAGGGCCAGGAAGGCATCCCTTCCCGGTCCGAGCGAATGTCGCGACCGTCCGACGTACGGACTCGCACTTGGAAGCCCTCGACGCGGGCGATCTTCATTTCTAAGGTGCCGATTCTCATACGGGTGATGGTCGGGCTGACTGGATTCGAACCAGCGATCTCTAGTCCCCCAGACTAGCGCGATAACCAAGCTTCGCTACAGCCCGTTTGTTTTTTCTTCTCCGAGCGATTCTTCGGCAACGAAGGCCGGGACCTTGCGAGCGGCCTTCAGGCGCCCAGGATTTCGACGAGCGCGCGCAAGGCTAGGCGATAGCTTGCGGCGCCGAGGCCGCTCACGACGCCTCGGCAAGCGGCTGCCGTGACGCTCGTGCGGCGAAATGCTTCGCGGCCGGCCACGTTTGACAGATGCACCTCGACCACCGGGATGCCGATCGCCGCGACTGCGTCGGCGATCGCATAGGAGTAATGTGCGTAAGCGCCCGGATTGAGCACGACGCCCGCATAGGTTTTGCGAGCCGCGTGAAGTGCGTCAACGATTTGACCTTCGCCGTTGTACTGCTCGCACCGTATCTCGACGCCGGCGGCCGAGGCTTCGCGCGCGAGCGATTCGTTGAGCTCGTCGAGCGTCTGCTTCCCGTAGACCTCCGGGTCTCGTTCACCGAGCAAATTCAGATTGGGGCCGTGCAGCACCAAGACGCGCATGATGCTGCCTTCGTGGAGGAAAAGCACGAGCCTTTG
>JABCZE010000109.1 GCA_013289785.1 Vulcanimicrobiota bacterium
CGATACTACGTCGCGCCCTTCGAAATTTTCGCGGTGCCCTCGCCTACACGCCGAACGCCCTCCAATGATTAGCGGAACGGAGCGCGATAAGGCGTAGTTAAAACTGGTGCACTCAATGCTTCGTTTTGCGATATACTCCCTCGCCGTGTCGATCCTAGTTTCCGGATCGGCGCGCGCCGTGCCGCTCGCAGGCGGAATCCACAAGATACGGCACGTGATCGTCATCATGCAGGAGAACCGTTCGTTCGATAGTTACTTCGGAACGTTCCCCGGCGCCGACGGCATTCCGATGCGTGACGGGATCGCGCAAGTCTGCGTTCCCGACGAAGCGACCAAAACGTGCGTGCGGCCGTACCACGATACGAACGACGAAGATACCGGCGGTCCCCATGGCTCCAAAGCGGCGGATCTCGACATTGACGGCGGAAAGATGGACGGCTTCGTCAACGTGATGCAAGGCGCGCAGCGAACCGGCGGCTGCCCGACCGACATTCCAACGTGCGTCGTCAAGGGCCACGAAACGACCGTGATGGGTTATCACACCGCCCAAGAGCTTCCGAACTACTGGGCCTACGCGCGCAACTTCGTTCTGCAAGACCGCATGTTTGAGCCGGTGCGATCGTGGAGTCTGCCGACGCACCTCTATATGGTTTCGGAGTGGGCGGCCGACTGCCCCAAGATCGGCGATCCGGCGAGCTGCAAGCCGGAGCGTCAGTATTTCAAGGAGGTGGATTTTCCGCGCGACCTCTTTGACAAGGACGACCCGCAGGCACCCGGCCGTCCCGACTATCCTTGGACCGATTTAACCTACCTGCTGCACGCGAGCGGCGTCAGCTGGGCGTACTACGTGATGGACGGGTTCGAGCCCGACTGCGAGAACGATCAGACCAGCTGCAACCTCAAGCCGCAGACTGCGCGTACGCCGGGCATCTGGAATCCGCTGCTGTCGTTCGACGACGTGAAGCAAGACGGGCAGCTTTCAAATATCAAAGACACCTCGGCCTTCTTTAGCGACCTGCGCAACGGTACGCTGCCGGCGGTGTCGTGGCTCGCGCCGGGAAACCGTTACAGCGAGCATCCCCCGGGACGGCTGAGCGCGGGTCAGGCGTACGTCACCGGCGTTATCAACGCCGTTATGCGCAGCCCCTATTGGGATTCGACGGCGATCTTCCTGAGTTGGGATGATTGGGGCGGCTTCTACGATCACGTCGCGCCGCCGGATGTAAACTACTTCGGTTACGGACTTCGCGTCCCGGGGCTCGTCATCAGCGCGTACGCGCGCAAGGGATACATCGACCATCAAACGCTTAGTCACGATGCTTACGTGAAGTTCATCGAAGACGATTTTCTCGGCGGCCGCCGTCTCGATCCAAAATCCGACGGCCGTCCCGATCCGCGTGACGGCGTCGCCGAAAACGCAACGCAACTCGGCGACTTGCAAAGCGATTTTGATTTTACGCAACCACCACGATCGCCGCTCATTCTTCCCGGCGGAATCGGCCCGCCGTACAAACCAGGCTACACCGGCGTTCCGTAAGCACATACCGGGGCTGGATCTGGCCCCAGCGGCGCGGCGGCGGGGCCGCGCCCCCATCCAGGGCGGCATGTTGAAGACCTTGAAAGGGCGGTAGCATGCAAAACCCTGGCCCGATGCCGGATGAAGAGCTGGCCGCGTTTTTGCGCGCCGCTAAAGAACGCGGCGTCCCCGATGACTCCGTCGTGGGAATGCTGCGATACAACGGCTGGTCCGAGCGGCGCATCTACCGCGCGCTCTCCGAACAGTATGCCGGCATTCTGGGTGTGCCGGTGCCGCGCCGGGCACAGGCCGCCGGAAACGCTCGCGACGCCTTCCTTTACCTGCTGAACTTCATCACGCTTGGATTTTGGACGGTGGCCCTCTGGCAAATTTGGGACCGCCTGGTCAACCGCTGGTTTCCCGATGCGCTTTCCAGCTCGGCGGGAAGCGAACTGCGCGAAGATATCGCCTGGCAAGTCGCACTCATTCTCGTAAGCTTCCCGATCTTCGTCGTGGTGCATTCGTTGATCGGGCGCGAGCTGGCACGCCGTCCGGAGCTTTATTATTCCGCCATCCGCCGCTGGCTGACATACGTCGCGCTGGTGCTGACGGCGATTCCGATCGTTATCGACGCAGCATACACCGTCCAACAGCTGATCATGGGCCAACTGACGATTCACTTCTTCCTAGATACGCTGGGCCTTTTGGTTCTCGGCGGCGGCATCTTTGCGTACTATCTGCTGACGATCGATCCCCCGAAACGAACGTCGTGACCGTCTCGCGAGCCATAGCGGTGGCCGCCATCATAATCGTCGCCGCGATCGTTGTGGTGGCCTTCCTTACGATTGGACCCCCGAACCGTGCGCGGGCGGAGGCGCTGGATCGCCAACGTCTGCGGGACCTCGGCGATGCGGCCGCGGAGCTGCACGAAGATTATGGCGCCGGGCCGCTGCCCGCCACGCTTCCGCACTCTCCCCACGATCCGGTCAGCGCCAAACCCTACGATTACGAGCGCCTGAGCAACACTCGTTACCGGCTCTGCGCAAACTTCGAGTTGCCGACGCCGCCGGAGCAGCCGAATAATCCGGACGCGAGTACGTTCTGGCGTCACCCCGCAGGGCGATTCTGCTATACCCTCGACTCCCGAAATCGGGTCGAATCAACACTCTGACCTGTTAGCGCGAGAAGGGTTTCGGGGTGTCTTGGCGCGATATCGTTTCGATGAAGCGTCTGTGGATTTTCGTCGTTTTCTTCGCCGCCGCGATGCCGCTGGGCGCCCGCGCGGCCAGTTCGACCCCGCTGCAACAGCTCTTGAGCAAACTGCAGTGGCGCAGCATCGGCCCGTACATTGGCGGCCGGGTCGTCGCCGTGGCGGGCGTCGCGAGCAACCGGGACCTGTTCTACATGGGCGGCGTCGAGGGTGGCGTTTGGAAAAGCACCGATTATGGTGAAACCTGGAGCAACATCACCGACGGCAAGATTCCCGGCATTGCCGACCCTATCGGTGCGATCGCGGTAGCGCCCTCCAATCCAAGCGTCATCTACGCCGGAACCGGCGAAGCCGACATTCGCAGCGACTTCGATAGCGGCGACGGCGTCTACAAGACGACCGATGCGGGCAAAACGTGGTCGTACGCCGGCCTGCGCGATACCCACATGATCGCGAAAATCGTCGTCGACCCGCGCAATCCGCGGATTGCGTACGCGGCCTCCATGGGACACGTCTTCCGGCCCAACTCGCAGCGCGGCGTCTTTAAAACGATCGACGGCGGAAGAACCTGGAGCAAGGTCCTCTACGTCAACGACAACACCGGCGGCATCGACCTCGCGATGGATTCCCGCAATCCCAACGCTCTCTACGCGGCAATGTGGCAGGCCCAGCGGGTCCCGTGGAAGCTGATCAGCGGCGGACCGGGAAGCGGGCTCTATAAGACGCTCGACGGCGGACGGCACTGGACGAAAATTTCCAGCAACCGCGGTTTTGCCACCGGCTTGCTAGGGAAGATCGGCGTCGCGGTCGCGGCGAGCGACCCGCGCGTCGTGTACGCGATCGTGCAGGCGCACGACGGCGGCGTCTTCCGCTCCAACGATGCCGGCCAAACCTGGAAGCGCGTCAACGCCGAATGGAAGCTGCGCCAGCGTGGCTTCTACTATATGGCGCTTACGGTCGATCCCACCAACCCACAGGTCGTCTACGCGCCACAGGTCGACGGCATCTACAAGACGAGCGACGGCGGGAAGACGTTCACCCTTGTCGACATTCCGCACGGCGACAACCATATCGTTTGGGTCAACCCGCACGATCCCAAACTTCTGCTGGTTGGTAACGACGGCGGCGGAGTGGTTTCGGTCGACGGGGGCGACCACTGGAGCGACGATCACAATCAACCCACCGGACAGTTCTATCACGTAGCGCTCGACGACCAATTTCCATTTCACGTCTTCGGCGCTTCGCAGGATGAAGGCGCGTACGAAGGCCCCAGCGCAGCCGTCGGTGCCGGCATCGGGCCGGACGAGTGGCACTCGGTCGCATCGGGCGAGAGCACGTTCGTCGCACCCGAACCCGGCGACCCGTACGTTACGTACGGCAGCGGATACTACAGCTTCTTGGCTCGTCTCAACCGCATCACCGGAGATACGAAGAACGTGAGCCCGTGGCCCCGCTATATGTCGGGCGCCACGTCGGCTGAGACGAAATACCGCTTCGGCTGGACGCATCCGATCTTCTTCTCGCCGGCGGATCCGCACGAACTGCTCGTCGCGTCGCAGGTCGTCTTCTCGAGCATGGACCATGGCCAAACGTGGAAGATTCTCAGTCCCGATCTCACGCGCAACGAACCGTCGACCGAAGGTCTTACCGGCGGCCCCGTCGACAACGATCAAACCGGCGCCGAAACCTTTCCCGACATCTCGTCGCTCGCAGCCTCGCCGCTCGACGCTAAGATTCTCTGGGCCGGCTCTGCCGACGGTTTGGTGCACGTAACGACCGACCACGGCGCGACCTGGAAGCTCGTCACGCCGCCGCAACTCCCGCAATGGGCGCAGATCAGCTCGATCGAGCCGTCGCATACGCAACGAGGCACGGCCTTCCTCACCGCGTCGCGGTATATGTGGGACGACTTCCACCCCTACGTCTTTGAAACGACCGACTTCGGCAACGACTGGATCCAGCTCACCAACGGGCTGCCCAGCGATCAATACGTCTTCGTCGTGCGCCAGGATCCGTTAGTGCCGGGTTTGCTGTTTGCCGGGACGCGCAGCACCGCCTACGTCAGTTTCGACGGCGGTCAAGCTTGGCAACCACTCACGTTGAATTTGCCAGGCGTTCAAGTGCGCGACTTCGCGATCGACATGCGCGAAGGCGAGCTCGTGGCCGCCACGCACGGCCGCGCCTTTTGGATTCTCGACAACTTGGCGTACCTCGAGCAGGTCGCGAGCGGAAAGACGGTCTCGGTCGCGAGCCTACAACTGTTTTCACCCCAAACAGGCTGGCTCTCCAACGCCTACGGCGGCCCGGATTTTTCGATTCCGAACTTCGGCGATAATCCGAAGTACGGAGTGGCAGTCTTCTTCAACGTGCCCGCGGCCTACCACGGAGAGTGGCCGCTGACACTGACCTTCTTGGATTCGACCGGTGCGACGGTTCGCAGCTTTTCACTCCATCCGAAGAATCCGCACGAAAAGAAGCTCACTCCCGAGCAGGAGGACGACCTCGACGCGGTTTCGCAGCGCGCCCGCGATTTGGAAAAGCTCACGACCGTCAAGCCCGGACCCAACCTCTTTCAGTGGGACATGCGCTACGAGCCCGCGTATGAGGTGCCCGGCCTCCGCGTCCTCACCTCCGACGACTTTCCCGATAGCAGCGACGGCCCGACGATCGTGCCAGGTGCCTACACCGCGGTGCTGCGGTACGGCGCTCAAACGCTTCGCGCTCCGTTCAGCGTCGTGCTCGATCTCCGGATGCATGCGACAACGGCCGACCTCGAAGCGCGGTTAGCCTTGGAGATGCAGATCCGCACCTCCATCGACGCGTTGGATCGCGCGATCGTCGCCGCGATGGACGGCCGCAAGAGACTGAGCGCGGCACAAGTTGCGGGGGTCAACAGCGAGATCGCCGACCTGGTGCTGCTCGACGTTAACTCGAGCGAAGCCGATTTGCTGCACGAAACCAAAGCGCGCGAGCAACTCGGTTTCTTGCTCAACTCCCTCGAAGGCGCGTATCAACGACCGACGGCCGCCGAGTATGCGGCGTATAAGGATCTTGCGGCGCTGGCGGAGGCCGGCGAGGCGCGCCTGAAAGCGCTCGCGCCATGAGCGTACGCTGCGCCGGATTTGCCCTCGCGACCGCGCTCGCGCTTGCGGGCTGCGGTCAGTTGGCCACCTCCGCGCCGCCCGTGGTACCGTCGGTCCGCTCGCAGACCGCACCGCCTCAATGCAAAAATCAACGCTCGCGCCCGAAGTACGCGCAAATCAGGGTGAAGCT
>JABCZE010000110.1 GCA_013289785.1 Vulcanimicrobiota bacterium
GCGTTGCTCTCACAGGCGACACCGGCGCATCCGTCGCCGATCGCGGCGGCCTTCGATCGAATCGTCGCACGGCCGCAGTTCGCGCACGCGATCGTTGCTGCCGAAGTCTACGACCTCGACGCTAAGCGCCCGCTCTACACTCGAAATGCCGGCGTATTGATGGAGGCGGCTTCGACTACAAAGCTGCTGACGACCGGAACGAGCCTGGCACTACTCGGACCGAACTTTCGCTGGACGACGCCGGTTTATCGCACCGGGCCGGTCGACTCGCGCGGCGTACTGCACGGCGATCTCGTGCTGGTCGCCGGCGGCGACCCAAACCTTTCGCAGCGAATACGCGCCGACGGCACGCTGGCCTTCGAAAACGAAGATCATTCGTATGACGGCAGCTACGACACGAAAGCCGTTCCGGGCGATCCGCTGGCCGTTTTGCGCGACCTTGCAACGCAAGTCGCGCACGCCGGCATCAAGCAAATCGACGGCGCGGTTGCGATCGACACGTCGCTCTTTCCCGATAAAGGGCCCGAGGGCGGAACCGGCGCGATCGTTTCACCGATCGTCGTGAACGACAACCTCGTCGACGTGATGGTGACGCCGGGCTCGAAGGCCGGGGATCCCGCTGCAATTGCCGTCTCACCGGAAACGTCCTACGTGAAGTTCGTCAACGCCGCTACGACCGGAGCGCCAAAAGCCGAGCCCACGATCGATCTCTCCGGCGACAAGACGAACTCCGACGGATCGCACGTGGTGACGATTACCGGCGAGATGCCCGCCGGGAGGCCGATCCTATTTGTATACCGAGTGCCCGAGCCGCAGCGCTTCGCGCAAGCGGCATTTAGCGTTGCGCTGCAAGACGCGGGCGTCACGCTGCGCGCACCCGACGGCGACGCTCGTTTCAGTCACGACGCTTCCGCGCCGTTTTACGTTGCGGCCAATCTCGTGGCGCAGCACCAGTCTTTGCCGCTCTCCGAAGACGTGTACGTCACGCTCAAGGTGAGTGATAACTTGCACGCGGCCCTGATGCCGTATCTGTGGGCGATCTACGTCGCGCACGCAAAGAAAGATCTTCTGAAAGCCGCTTTCGCGCGCGAACGAACGCTGCTTTCGGCCGCGGGCCTCGATCTCAAAGGGGCATCGCAGCAGGACGGCCTCGGCACGTTCGCGTTCTTCACGCCGCGCTTCATGGTGAGTTACTTGGCATGGGCTTCCACGCAAGCGTGGTTCTCCTGGTTGGAGCGGGGTTTGCCGGTCATGGGAGTCGACGGAACGCTCTTCAACGTTCAAAACGGCGTTGCGGCGGCGGGTCGCGTTCGCGCCAAGACGGGCACCTGGGGCTCGGCGGATTTGCTCGGCGACGGTGAGCTGGTCACAAAGGGACTGGCCGGCTACGTGACGACCAGCCATGGGCGCCACATCGCCTTTGCGTTCTACATCAACCGGATGGCGGGCAAAGGGAGCGCCGATTCCAGCCGAGACGCCGCTCATTACGCCGGTCAAACGCTCGGCGAGATGGCCTCGGACGTCTACAACGTGTTATAAGGGGTTCTTTTTGGCGCCGGCACGAAGAGATAGGTCACGTTTTCGAACTTGGGAGCGACTTGCTTGCCCAGCCTCGGGGGCGAGAATGAGGACATCATCGAAACCGTACGCGTTGTCAAGAAACGTGCCAAGGCCGCACCGAAAGTCTACGCGCCGCACGAACATTTTGGAAGCCCGCTGAACGTATGCCGCATCTGCGGCGAGAAATACACCTACGTAGCGAAGTCGACCGATCCGTTCGGCAGCGATAAGCGTTAACGAACCTCTGACGAGGGCGCTGCGCCGATCAACTCACAAAACGTAGCAAGCTCGATATTGCCGCCCGACACAACGGCAACGATCGGACCGGCGTCTGCTTCGCAGCGAAGCGCGGCGGCAACCGAGAGCGCGCCGGCACCTTCGGCGATCACGCGCGCCCTCTCGGCGAGCACTCGCATCGCGCGTTTGGTTTCCTCGAGCGTAACGACGATCGAACCGTCAACGACCGGCCGCATCCGCTCCCACATCCGTGGGAAGACGCTCTTTCCGCCGGCACCGTCAACGAACGTCGCTCGCCATTGCGGAAACGGCGACGCCTTGCCGGCCGCAAAGGATGCCGCGCCCGGCGCGGCAGTTTCCGGCTCCGCCCCAAAGACCGCAACCTGAGGCTTGCGCGCCCGCACGCCCAAAGCGACGCCGGTCACGAGGCCGCCGCCACCGATCGCGGCGATCACCGTCCGAACCTCCGGAAGGTCCTCGACGATCTCGAGCCCCATAGTGGCGTTGCCGGCGATGAAGTCGTCGTCGTCAAACGGATGAACGAAGGTGCCGTCGACGCCGGGAAACGTCCGCCGCTCCATGGCTTCCCAGCATGCGTCGAACGACGCCGGCACTAGCTTGGCGCCAAGCGCGCGCATTCGCTCGACCTTCGTTTCAGGCGCGGTCTCGATCGTGACGACCGTGCACGGCACCCCCGCTTCACGGGCTGCATAGGCAACACCCTGGCCGGCGTTGCCGGCGCTGATCGTCCAAACCCCGATCGAACGCCGGGCGGGATCGAGACAGGCCACCGCGTTGGCAGCCCCGCGCAGCTTGAACGAGTTGATCGGCTACAGGTTCTCGAGTTTGAGGTAAATCTCAGGACCGGAAGCGCCGGACTGGAGCTTGACCAGGGGCGTCCGCAGGATGGTTCGGGCGATTCTGGCCCGAGCCGCCTCGATCTCGCCGACGCCGATCGGCCTGATGGGAGGCCCGTTATCGTCCACGGCGCGCACACTACGGTCGCCCGCGCTCCGAAGCCTTCAGAACCCGGCCCTACATCCCGATAAGGATGGTAGATGCTCTTCCTTGGCTAGTATGGAAAACTCCAAGCCGGCCCCGTTATGGGGCCGGCACTTTTTGCATTCAGAAAGCTTCTCTCTATGCTCACCTCGCTAACCCCTCACCTGAACGGGGAGGGCCAGCTCAACGGATCCCCCACCGGAGATTCCGGGCAATCGCTGGGACAAGTCACGAAGATCACCGGCTCGCAAATCATCGTAACGGGCCAAATCGATGAATCCAGCAAGGCCGCGATCGGGGCAGGTGCCTTGGTCAAGATTTGCGGCTATCGCGACGTCATCGGGATCGCCAACTCGATCGAGCTCGACAGCGCAACCCGAACGCGCGTAATCTCCGTGGGTCTGGTCGGTGAGATCACCGGTTCGGCCGAACACGGGGCGCTGTTTCAACGAGGAGTTTCGCGCTATCCCCCTCTCGGCGCGCCCGTCACCACGGTGACGAGCACGGACCTTTTAACGGTGTACGCTCGGCCTTCAGTGCCGAGCGTTCGCGTTGGCACGCTCGGAAACAACGAGCTGCAGTCGGCCTTCGTCATGGTCGACGAGCTGTTAGCAAAGCACTTTGCCATAGTTGGCTCGACCGGCTGTGGAAAATCCTGTTCGGTCACGTTGATTCTCTCCGAAATCCTCGCCAATCAGCCCAACGCCCACGTGGTCCTGCTCGATCCTCACAACGAATATTCGACCGCATTCGGCGACCTGGCCGAAGTTCTGAACGTGCAAAATGCGCGGCTGCCGTTCTGGTTGCTCAATCTCGAGGAAGCGGTCCGAATATTGGTTCGCGGCGGCACGCAGCAAGAGCAAGAAGTCCAAGAGATCATTCTCAAAGACGCGATGCGGCAGTCGCGCCAGCGATACGCGAGCTCGGCCGAAGCCGGTTCGTGGATCACGGTCGATACACCGGTGCCGTTCCCGATTCACGAGCTGCGTCGAAACTTGCGCGAGATGATGGGGCAGGTCAATAAGACCGACACCGCGGGTCCCTACCGGCGTCTGGAAGCGCAGTTGGCGTCGCTCTCGGAAGACCGGCGCTACTCGTTCATGTTCGGCGAAGAACTCGCGGCCGAAGATTCGCTCTCGGAACTCGTCGGGCGATTGTTGCGAATTCCAGTCAATGGAAAACCGATCACGATCATGGACCTGTCCGGCGTCCCCTCGGAGATCGCCGACGTGGTCGTTTCGGTTACGAGCCGCGTGCTCTTCGATTTCACCTTGTGGTCGGATCCGGCCCGGCGGCCTCCGATACTCTTGGCCTGCGAGGAGGCACACCGCTATCTGCCTGCTGCCGGTGGGAGCGCCTTCGCAGCGTGTACGCGCGCCATCAGCCGCATCGCACGCGAAGGTCGCAAATACGGCATCTCGCTCGCGCTGATTTCCCAACGGCCGTCGGAACTTTCACCCCAGGCGTTGTCGCAGTGCGGCACGGTCTTCGCATTGCGCTTAGGCAACGACCTCGACCAGCGATTCGTCGAGGGCGCGCTCCCCGACACCGGCCAGATGATGATGGGCGCGTTATCGAGCCTGCCCGCTCAGCAGGCGGTGGTTTTTGGGGAAGCGGTCTCGCTACCGATGCACATCCGTTTCGATAACCTTCCGCCGGAGAAACGGCCGCGCAGCCAGAGTGCGCGCTTCTCCGAAGCCTGGCAAGTCGATTCGGCCGGCGTCGAGTTTCGCGACGAGGCGATTCGCCGCTGGCGTACGCGCACCGACTAATCTTCTCGCAGCCGGCGCGCCGTTAGCATGCGTTCGGTAGCAAGGAAAGGCAGCGCTTGCCCTCCGCCTAATCTCCGCGCGCATGGCTGAAATTAACGAACGGTTCAACATCGACCGCCGCCGCTTCTTTGGTACCGCGGCCATGGCGATCGCCGGCGCGCAGCTCGGCACGTTCGCTCGGGCGGACGCGCAAAGCGGCAGTGCAAATCCGGCAGACACGACGACGGTTTTAACGCCTCAACCGGGGACGCACACTTCCTTTAGTTCGCTCAAGCAAGTCAAGGCGGGACTCCTGAACGTTGGATACGCCGAGGCCGGGCCCCCCGACGGCGAGCCCGTAATTCTGCTGCACGGTTGGCCCTACGACATCCACAGCTACGTCGACGTCGCTCCGATCTTGGCATCGTCAGGATACCGGGTCATCGTTCCCTATCTACGCGGCTACGGCTCGACGACGTTTCTCTCGAGTTCGACGGCGCGCAACGGCGAACAAGCGGTGGTTGCGCTGGATATCATCGCGCTGATGGACGCGCTGAAGATCGAGAAGGCCGTTCTGGGCGGCTTTGACTGGGGCTCGCGGACGGTGGCGATCATCGCGGCGCTCTGGCCGGAACGCTGCAAAGGCATCGTCGCCGTCAGCGGTTATTTGATCACCAATCGGAAGCTGACGGTACTGCCGTTACCACCGAAAGCCGAGCTGGGATGGTGGTACCAGTATTACTTCGCCACCGAAAACGGTGTGCTCGGCTACACGAAGTACCGGCACGATTTTGCCAAGCTGATCTGGACCATCGTTTCCCCGAATTGGCACTTCAGCGATGCGACGTTCGATCGAACCGCCGCGGCCTTCGATAACCCCGACCACGTCGCTATCGTGATCTCCGACTACCGCTGGCGGATAAACCTAGTGAAGAGCGAGCCGCAATACGCCCACTTGGAGGCTCGCCTCGATCGAGGTCCGGTGATCGCGGTTCCAACGATCACCATTGCAAGCGACTTCGACGGCGCCAACGCCAGCGGAACCGCATACCGCGACAAGTTCTCGGGCAAGTACTCGCACCGAATCTTCAAGGGCATCGGTCACAACGTGCCGCAGGAAGCGCCGCAAGCCTTTGCCGAGGCGGTCGTCGCGGTAGCCCACTAGGGAAGCGCGCCGGCGCCGCGGAAGTTGACGCTATGATGCTTCGCTACGTTGCAGCTCTGGCAGTTCTTGCGTTCGCGGGGTGCGCCTCGGGCGCGCAAGGATCCTTGCCGTACATGCAAAACGGCGCCATGCTGCGAGCCATGAGCGCGAGCGGATCCGGGAAGATTACGCACGTCATCTACATCATCCAGGAGAACCGAAGCTTCAATAATCTGTTCCAGGGATACCCCGGCGCCAATACCGTTCCAACCGGCGAGAACT
>JABCZE010000111.1 GCA_013289785.1 Vulcanimicrobiota bacterium
AACGACGGCGTTTCCACTTGGAGAAAGTCCGATGCCGCCGAGATCGTGTACGCTATAGAGGGCCGTGAGAACTTCGCGCATCGTCGGCGCCGCGAGAGCCGAACCAGGTGCGAGCAGCGTGGCAACAGCGAGAGCCAACGCCGCAAGGAGCAAGCGTTTCAAACTCAACCTCCGGCCATTGCGCCGACGACGAGAAACGGCTCGCTGCCGTCGGCCACCGGCTGCGGGAGCGGCGCGTCGGACGGCTGGTGTGAGAGATCCGTCTCGCAAGCAAAGAATCGCACGTAGGGCCGGCGACGCTGCGTGACGTGATCGCGAATCGTTCCGCGCAGCATCGGGTAGCGGGACTCGAGCGCGTCGAGCAGCGCGCGTTGCGTAAGTTCACCGGTTATTTCGAAAGTAACTTCCCCGTTTACGCGCGCGAGCGTGCGCAGATGCGCCGGCAGGACGACGCGAATCACGGCAGCGTTTGCGCTTCGACGGAGAGGACCGCGGGGAAGTCGCGCGCGATCGCCGTCCAATGATCGCCCGAGTCCGAAGAGGCGTAGACTTGTCCCCCCGTCGTCCCAAAATAGATGCCGCAGGAGTCGAGGCTGTCGACGGCCATTGCGTCGCGCAGTACGTTGACGTAGCAGTGCTTTTGGGGAAGCCCGTTGGTCAAGGCCTCCCACTCGTTGCCGCCCGTGCGGCTGCGATAGACGCGCAGTCGAGCGTCGGGCGGGAAGTGCTCGGAGTCGCTGGTGATCGGAACGACGTAGATCGTCTGCGGTTCGTGTGCGTGAACGTCGATCGGAAAGCCGAAATCGGTCGGGAGATTTCCGCTGACCTCGCTCCAGCGCTCGCCGCCGTCGTCGCTGCGCATGACGTCCCAATGCTTCTGCATGTAAAGCGTATCGGGATACTTGGGATGCATCGCAATCCGATGCACGCAATGTCCGACTTCCGCATTCTCGTCGGGGATGCCGTTGGAGCGCAATCCGCGGTTGATCGGACGCCAGCTCGCGCCCGCGTCGTCGCTGCGAAAGACACCCGCAGCCGAAATTGCGCCGTACATTCGCGCCGGGTCGCGCGGGTCGAGAAGAATGGTGTGCAGGCACATACCGCCGGCGCCGGGTTGCCACGACGGCCCGGAAGGGTGCGTGCGCAGCGCCGAGAGTTCTTCCCAGTTTCGTCCGCCATCGCTCGAGCGAAAGAGCGCCGCGTCTTCAACGCCCGCGTAGACGAGATCGGGATCGTGCAGCGAGGGCTCGAGATGCCAGACGCGCGCGAACTCCCAGGGATGCGGCGTGCCGTCGTACCAGGTGTGCGTCCCGGGTTCGCCGTCGTAGCCGAACCGGTTGCCGACCGGTTCCCACGTCGCACCGCCGTCGTCGGAACGTTGAACGAGCTGCCCGAACCAACTCGTCGACTGCGAGACATAGATGCGGTTCGGATCGGCCGGCGAGCCTTTCATATGATAGATCTCCCAACCGCCAAAATGCGGGCCTTCGATCTTCCAGTCCATCCGCTTGCCATCGGAGGTAAGGACGAACGCGCCCTTGCGCGTGCCCACGAGCAGCCGTACCGAACTCATATAACTTCCTTTGAAGCGGTGAAGTATCGCACCTGCGCCCCTCGAACCTACGACGGATGGGCAATGGACGGATCGGCATGGTTGCTATGGTTTTGGCCTTCGCAATCGCCGGCTGCTCCAGCAGCGCCGGCTCTTCGGTCACGAGCCTGCCGTTGGCCGCGCCTCTGGCGACCAATGACGCTAGCACGAGTCCGATCCGGCACGTCGTCTTCGTCATACAAGAGAACCGATCGTTCAACGATTTGTTCATGGGCTATCCTGGCGCCACGACGCAACGCTATGGCTACGATGAGTACGGCAATAAGATTGCCTTGCAGCCGGTCGGACTTGTAACGGATTGGGATCTGGCGCACGACGCGATCGGCTTTTTTTCAGCTTGCGACGGCACCGGGAAACTACCCGGCACCGATTGCAAGATGGATGGTTGGAACGAGGAGCTTGCATCGCAAGGGCATCCCACGAACCCCGCATATGCATACGTTCCGAGGAGCGAGATTCGGCCGTATTGGACGATCGCGCGAGAGTACGTGCTCGCAGATCGCATGTTTGCATCGAACCTCGACGGCAGCTTCGTTGCGCACCAGTACGCCGTCGCGGCATTTGCGAACCGGGCTGTGAACTACCCGGTCTCGACGTGGGGATGCGAGGGTGGACGGCAGGATACCGTCGCGACCTTGACCGCGCAGCGGACCTACGGACCCGACATTCCGGCATGCTTTCGAAATCCGACCATCGCCGACGAAGCGGACTCAGCCGGAATAACTTGGCGCTTCTACGCGGGGACGATAAGCGGCGACGGCGGTTTCTGGTCGTCCTACCAGGCCGACCGCAATATCTTCAACGGCCCCGACTGGAAGGCCGACGTCATCAGCCCCCAGTCTGCGTTCTTGACCGACGTCGCCAAAGGGAAGCTCGCGAACGTTACGTGGATCGCGCCGACGCTTGAAGCGTCGGACCACGCGGTGTTGGACCAGGGTCAGGGTCCCGCTTGGGTTGCGAGCGTCGTCAACGCCGTCGGGACGAGTTCGTTTTGGAAATCGACCGCAATCTTCGTCATCTGGGACGATTGGGGCGGATGGTTCGATCCGGTGCCGCCCGTGCATGAGGATTACGACGGTTTGGGATTTCGCGTGCCGCTGCTCATCGCTTCGCCGTACGCTAAGCCAGGCTACGTGTCGCACGTTCAATACGAGACCTCCAGCGTTCTGCGCTTTATCGAAGACAACTTCGGCCTGGGGCAGCTCGCGAAGAGTGACGCGCGCGCCAACGATCCGGCGACCGACGCCTTCGACTACGCACAGAAACCGCGGGCATTCAAAAAGATTCCTGGCGGCAAGCCGCCGGCGTACTGGATTCAGCTAGAGCGCTCGTCTTCGAGGCGCGGCAGGCCGCCGAACATCCTCGGCGATGACTAAAAAGAGACCCGGCAGATGCCGGGTCTCTTTCGTCTTAGCTAACCGATTAGCTGGGGGGGATCCTACTGAGTGGCGATTCCGATCTCACCGGTGAGGCAATCGCTGGTGTATAAACAACCCTCGATATATTGATAATACTTCACCACACCGTGGCTATTCTTGACTTTCTTCAACGCGGTGATCGTGTCTACACTCGGGTTGCCGGGGTTCGGGTAGAACGAGCCGACGATCTTCTTGTAGATCTTGTTTGCTTTTACCGAGTAGACGGCTTCGTACCACGTCAGCGGAGGGAAGTAGCCTGACGAGCAACCGCTTCCCGATTCATTGTAGCAAATCTCGAGAGTGGCCGGCGACTTTTTCGACACGGTGACGCACGTAAGGTAGACCGAGGTATCGCACGACGCCGTGAACTTCTGGGCGCCAATGACGACCAGGTGAGGGTGCGCGGAATGGCCCATCGGGGCTACGGCTTGCGAGTTGCTGGGAAGTGCTTGCGAGCCGCCGCTGCTGTTAGAACATGCAGAGAGCATCAAGCTCGCCGCAATTGCTGTGCTTGCGCACAGAGTGAGAAAACGCACTTTTATACTCCTTATAATAGCTACGTAAGGTTGTGGCATGCCGTTAAAGGGAGACGCTTTCCTGCAAACCGGAGCATCATCCACCAGCTTGCTTGATATGCATCCGAACCGGAAGCCGTACGAAAACCTCTTAAAGTGGCGCGAGCCAACCCCGGTCGGCAGCGGGACGGCCGGTCTGGATGCCTCGAGAGGCAAGGTTTTCTACCGTTGCGTTGATGTTGTCAGCGTGGCCACGAGAAACTTCTGCACTTGCTCTGCATTGCGACTACGGCAGATGAATCGCGAATCGCTTGCGCTTGCTGCGAAAACCTCCGACCAGCTCGACGGAACTGCGCGAGACGCCGTACGCGACGGCGAGCGCGTGGATGCACGCCTCGTTTGCCGCGCCCTCGATCGCGTGTTCGCGGACGCGCACCACAATCGACTTGCCCGTGCGGTCGAGGCCCGGCGCGCGCGAGCCCGGCTTAACGGTCACGTTAACGAGCGTCCTCGCCACGAGTGATAGGTTCGACGGTGCGGGATTGGACGCCCCTTACGCCGCCCAGCCTGCCAGATGTTGGGCCGTGAAAACGACTGCCAAGATGACGAGCACAACTCCGGCCACCCGCTGAGCGTCTCTTCGGTACCGGCGCCCGAGCCTCTCGCCAAATACGAGCCCGATCGCGGTAAAGAGGACGGTACTCACCGCGACGGTCGCCAGCAGCGGTGGAAGCGGCAGCGGCACGCCAGGCAACGAAATGCCGATTCCAAAAGAGTCCAGGCTGATGGACGCCGAGGCAATAATGAGGCCCCACCCCGACGTTACTTTGAAGGTCGGCGGAGCCTTCTCAAAACTCTCGCGAAAGATAAAGACGCCCACGCAAGCTAGAACGGCAAAGCCGACGTAAGGCGCGATCGCTCCCGCAATTCGCCCGGCACCCGTGCCGATGCCGTAGCCGACGAGTTGCATCAGCACCTCGGCGGCGGAGAAAGCTGCGCCCAGCCGAATTCGAGCGGGCCAGTCGATCCGCATGACGCCCACGGCAATCGACAATGCGAGTACGTCGAGACCGACCGCGAATGCGATGCCGAGTATCTTCACCGCGATCGTTGCCGTCATCTCGTTGTAGTTACCCTTAGCCGGGCGACGTATCCTGATCGGCTAAAACGAAGAGTTGCTCGAACTTGACCAACTTCAGAATGCGCTTGACGCCGGCGCTTGCTCCGGTCAAGGTAATCGACTGCCCCTTGAGGCGAAACCGCAGGGCCGCGAGTTCATGCAAGAACGTCGAGTCGATATACGTGACTCTCGCGAGGTCAATTGTGACAGGGCCGTCTGCGCGCAACGCGCCGAACAGGGTGGCGATTTGCTCCTTTCGGCTCAAATCGTATTCGCCGTCCAATTCGACGCGGCGAGAAAAGTCGGTATGCGACTGCTGCATCGTTGTCAATCATAACGCTCCCGAACGCCGAAATCCTGAAACGGCCCTGGGAGTGACCTCGATGGCCTAAGCGTTGGTTTTATGGTGGAGATGTGGGGACTCGAACCCCAGACCCTCTACATGCAAAGCAGATGCTCTACCAGCTGAGCTACATCCCCACGCTGCGACGTTAATACGTTTTGGTGACTGCCTTTTTCATCCTTCGACTGCGCTCAGGATGACAACCGACTGTCCTCAGGATGACAACTGGCCGCCCGAGAAGCTCAGAGCAGGCAAGACCCCCGGAAACGGAGGAGTCGCACTTTGCGCCATGAAGTGGGCCGAGTCGCGGCGGCCTGAGGCCGATGGGGGCATAGCTCAGCTGGTAGAGCATTACGCTGGCAGCGTAAGGGTCAGGAGTTCGAGTCTCCTTGCCTCCACCAACGAAACGCTCGTTCTTACGGGCGTTTTTCTTTCGCCACGCCGAACGGCTCATTGGCCGATGCTCACTGCTACGACGAGCCCCTTGGCGCTTACGATCGATTTATACGGATAACAGCCGGCGGTGTATTTCCATAACTTCGCGCCTTGCGCTGCACAGCGGGCGTTGTTGGCCACGACGACCTTACCTTGTTGGCGGTTGGCCGGCGTATTTTTCGAGCCGAGGATGAACGGCGCCAGTTCGATCTCCCACGCAGAGTAACAGAAGTCGCCCAGCAACGTGCGCCCTGCGTCATGCAGCGAAGACCCGGAAATCGTCACGCGGACGATGCCCTCTTCTTCGCCATTTGCGCCCTCGTCGCTGAGCGTCATATGCTTGCCGTCCCACATCGCAGCACCGGGAGTGTTGAACGAATAGTTGAGAGGAAGCTCGGTCATCGACGCCGCGCCGGAGAGCAAAACGCAAACGTCAGCCGTGGCGTTGTCCTCTCCCGGGACGAAGAGGTTGCCCTTATCGTCG
>JABCZE010000112.1 GCA_013289785.1 Vulcanimicrobiota bacterium
GTGCCACGGCGGCGATGACGAAGAGAATGCCAAGCACGATCGTGGTCCACTTCAGCGTGCCACGCACGCGCAGCCATTCGACGTAGACCATCAGAGCACGTACTCGTCTGCGGGCACGACCCGCATGCGGTGCGGCGGCCGCATCTTTGCCGCTTGCGGCGCATCGCTATCCTCGATTGCCAGGACGAAGCGGAAGCGCCAGCCGCCGAGTGTCAAGGTGAAGTTCGTTCCAAGAATCTCCATGCTATTTAAGCCTCCACGCGACGCCATTGAACGATGGCGAGCGTAACGTACACGAGCGCAAGAATGAGTAGGGCCGGAAGTTCGTTCTGCAACGAGACGGCCAGCGAGCCCGCGGGTCTGCCGTTTTCCGTAAAGGCCGGCCCAAAGTGCAGGTAGGTAAAGGGATCGATCCAGGAGAGCGGCGTCGCGCCCCAGTGCACGAGTTGCGCCATCGGGGCGTCGCCGAGGTCGGCTTTTGCCAGCACGGCGACCAGCGCCGCGACCGGCCACGAGATCCCGAGCACTACGCCGTACGCGCGGCGCATCGACGCCGTCGCCGCGCAGAGCATTGCATACCATGCGAGCACGCCGGCAAAACCGAGCACGATGACTTCGGTGTCGAGTGGGCCATACGTGTAGTTCGGCGCATTTTGCGCGACGTGAGCGAGAAAGAGCATCGCCACGGTCATCAGCCATGCCGCCGCGATGCCCGCGAAGTCTGCCAGCATCGTTCCCAACCCCAGGATCGTGCGCGGAGCCGGACTCGTCAGCGCGATCTCGAGGTGGCCGTCGTTCTGGCGCGCGAACGGCGCGCCCAAGATCGTCGCAATGATGAGCGCGACGAAGGTTGCGATCGCGGCTAAGTAGGCGAAATCTTCAGGCTCATTCGTGTCGATGGTGACCACGCTGCCGCCGGGCACCGCCGCGCGCCGAAAACTGACGGGACCGATTCCAATAAGCTTTTCCGTCCCTTTGACGGAGCGTTCGAAGATTTCGACGTGCCTGCCGAAGTAACCATGATCGTCGACGGTAACGCGGATGCCCTTGGCCGCGTTCACGATCGTTGTGCGCTTCGTGCCGTCGGGCAGCGTTGAATATGTCGTCGTCGCGCCATCGAGAATCTTTCTCGCGTTCACGTCGCCGGTTGAGGTATGCAGCTCGACGCCCGACAGACTCGACCTCGAGCCGACGAGGAACGTGTATTCCAGCGCTACGATAAGCACCAACGCGACCCCGAGCACGATCGCCGTGATTTTGAGGCAGCGAGCGGCGCGCAGCCATTCGACGTACGCCATTACGAGCTGCCTTTGGCGATCACGTCGGCGGTGGCGTCGGCCGGCGAAACCGCGAATAAGAAGATATCTTCGAGGTTGAGGTCGACGACGCGCACGCCGGTCGCGCCGGCGTTGCTGAGCATCGTCGCCACGTTGTCGGCGTCGTCGCGAACCAGGAGCCGCACGATTCGTTCGGTCCGATCGGCGCGCAGAACGCGCGGATCGTTCGCAATCCCGTTGAGCGTATACGTAACGTTGGGAAAGATGCCCTCGACGATTTTGCGGTCGCTCTTGAGATCGTCGACGAGCCCTTCGAGAACCAGGCGTCCGCGATCCATCACGGCGATATGTTCTGCCGCGCGCTCTACTTGGCCGATTTGGTGCGACGAAAAGAGCACTGAGTTTCCGCGTGCGGCTTCGTTGATGATCAGGCTGAGCACGTGGCGCTGATTGATCGGGTCGAGTCCGCTCGTCGGTTCGTCGAGCACCAGGATCGGCGCGTTGCGGGCAAAGGCCAGCGCGACCATCACTGCCGTCCGCATCCCTTTGGAGAGCGCGCGGCTGCGCTTGGCGGGCTCGACGTTGAACTGCGCCAACAGCTCGAGCGCGCGGGCCGGGTCGAAGGCCTTGAAGGCGCGCCGGTTCATCTCGACGTGCTCGGCGACGGTCATCCATTCATAGAGGACGCTGCGTTCGGGCACGTAGGCGATGCGTTCGAACGTTTCCGGCACGAGCGGCTTGCCGTCGAAGAGCACGACGCCGCTGGTCGTACGCGCTAAGCCGAGCATGCATTTAAACACGGTCGTTTTGCCGGCGCCGTTGGGGCCGAGCAGTCCGAAGACGCTTCCCGCTGGAATCTCGAGCGAGAACCCGTCGACGGCTGCAAACTGGCCGTACGTTTTGCGCAGGTTCGAAATCTTTATGCTACTCATTGCTCCTCCGGAAACCACCGGTCTAGTCCGGTGTCGATTAGTTCGCGGACGTCGTTGCGAGCAAGTCCGACGGATTTGGCCTCTCGTAATGCGATGTCGAGCGCGTCGCGCGCAACGTCGCTTGCGGCCGACTTGGCCGACTGGACGCTCCCGTTATCGCGGATGAAGGATCCCCGCCCGGGGGAAGTCTCGATAACGTCGGCGTGTTCCAGCTCGCGGTACGCTCGGGCGACGGTATTGGGGTTGACGGTGAGGTCGAGCGCGAGCTGCTTAACGGTCGGGAGTTGTTCGCCAATCTGCAAGATTCCGAGAGCGACGGATCGCTTGACTTGCTCGACAATCTGCAGGTAGATCGGCACGCCGCTGCGCGGGTCGACCGTCATTACGGCCGGCATCGTCTTACTCGGCTTACCTTAGAGTCTCGGGCCCCAGCCCTGGAAAACTCCCCCGCCGATCTTCTCGGGCGGGCGAATCGGGGTGCGTGCCTCACGGGCCACTTCAGCGTCGGGGCCTTTGTTCCAAAAATGTGTCATGTTGGGGTCCTTTCCTAGCGTCTAGTACTGATTTACTGTCGTACTAGTACACTAGTACAATAGACCATTGATACGCACCCGTCAACCCCCATGGCAAAAAAATACGCCCCTCTCCTCGTCATCCTGAGCCCGCGCTCGGGCAGACTCCGTCGAAGGACGACTGGGGAAGGGCGGGGCTACTGCGCGCGGACGCTGGGGCTCAGGCTCGTGCTGGTGCTGACGCTCTTACTTGGGGGCACCAGGCTCGGGCCGGTGCTGACGCTCTTGCTGAGGCTGGAGCTCTTGCTCTTGCTCTTGCTTGGGCTGTAACTTTTGCTGAGGCTGAAGCTCAGAGGCGGGCAGACAGGGCCGGCGCCCGTTACGCGACAGACCTGGACCTGACCCTGGTTGATCAGCGATACGTACCTTAGGGTCCGCTGCGCAAAGACCGCGTGAACCAGGGAGCCAAATAGGGCAACGACCCCCAGAACCACCAAGGCCGTAACGGCCAACCGTACGTAGCGCCTCCGGCCGACGCCATTAAAAAACAAGTTGAACCGGAACTCGTCTGCCATACCCGCCTCACGCAGCGCGAATTACTTCAAGATGATTTAGGGGCTTACGATTACGAAAATATGCGCTCGGTATCCTTTGTCAGCTCCCCTATTCGGCGAATGGTCTTCTTAAATTGAGATGCGGCCTACCAGTTGCTTGCGTCTCTCAAAATCCAAAGGAGTGTAAACGATGTATCAATTCACGAAGCGGCCAAGTCGAGTTGCAGCGCTGGGTATGATCGCCGTCGGCATGGCCGTCGCAATCTCTAGCGTAAGCATTGTGCGCGCAGAACGCGCGCATCCCGACAAGAGTAAGACCTACAATTGCGGCAGCGGAACGGCGTGCGTGGAAGGCAACTCCACCGGCAGCAGCACGTGGGGCGTCTATGGCGCCGGCTCAAACGCCGATGGCGTTCACGGCGTCACCGGTTCCACCAACGGGAACTCGGGTACGTCGGGGATCAGCACTGGGACGAGCGGCTCGGCCCACGGTGTGTACGGTCGCTCGTCAAACGGCCAGGGCGTCTATGGAACGTCGTCCAGTAATAGCGGCGTCGAGGGCCACTCCACCGCGTCGGGCGGCTCGGGCGTCGCTGGTATTCAGACGGGAACTGTATCGGGCAGTGGCGACGGCGTGTATTCGGAATCGGCCGATAAGACCAACCTCTACGAGGCGCTCGAGGCGAAGGCCGACAGCTCGAATACCTACATCTTCGAAGGTTTTAACGCCTCAACCAACGGTCTTTGCACGATCGACTACAACGCGGCGCTGGCATGCACCGGCGGCGCCGTCGTCAAGAACGTGCGCATGCGCCACACGAACGCTGATGGTCAGCACGTTCTCGCTTACGCAGCCGAATCGGCAGCGGCCACGATCGAAGATGTCGGAACGGCGCGAATGGCCGCGGGTGTTGCCAACGTCACGATCGACCCAGCCTTTGCTTCAGTGATGGACCGTAAATGGTACTACGTTTTCCTTACACCGCTCGCGAACACTCGCGGGCTTTTTGTAAGCGAAAAGACGCCGTCGGCGTTCCAAGTGCGAGAGAGTGAAGGCGGCCGTTCGACGCTGGAGTTCGATTACCGTATCGTTGCGCATCCGCTCGACGCGAAGAACGATCGGCTGCCGCCGGCTCCGGCTATGAGAATGCCGCGCAGGCAGAGTTAGCAGAAATGAGAGCGCTGAGGCGGCTGAAGCCGGCTGGCTTCCCGCCGCCTCCGCTCTTTCGCAGAGTATCTCTACGGTTGCGCCACGCCGGCGGGAGTCCATGCTTCGGAAGCAGTTCCGAGGCTGGATTGAGAGACGAGCGTTCCGCTGGGGAATGAATACACAGAGACGAGGTTGTTTATCGAGTCGACGACGTCGAGCTGCGTATCCTTGTTATTCAGGCTAAGCGACGTAGGATCTCCCGAAACGGAGAACTTACTTAGAATGGTCCCCTTCGGGCTGTAGACGTTGATCAGATTCGACGATCCGGCCGTCACTGCGCTGGCCACGACGTCACCGCTCTTGGTGATCGCAAGTGCCCCAACGCTGGCTCCGCTAATCGATGCAAAGCTAGTCGCCTTGCCGCCCTGCTCCCGACGGAACACGTCGATCTGCAGGGACTGGCTCCCGCTCCCGGACACGGGATAGGATACGAACACGTCGCCGGCTTTGTCGACCGCGATTGCGCCCGCACTCTGGGCCATGCGGCTGTCCGACAGCATGCCCGAGCTCGTCGTCGAACCCTTCGGATACACGACGATACACGAGGTCAGGCTGCCGCTCGACGGCGGGACGACGGAGACGTAAAGCGTACCCTTACTGCTCACGGCAACGCCGGCGACGGCATACGGCGTCAAGTCCAACGTCTCGTATAGCTTTGTCGCTTTCGCTGAGGATGTAACGATCGCAACGGCACTCGAGGTTGCTTCCGAGACGGCAAAGGCGGCTTTAACGCCAGCCCAATTTGTGGCGGCGCTTATTCCGCCCCACCACGGAAAGATGATTCTGGTGGTTTTGTTGATGACCAAGTCCCCGGCGCACGGTACGAGCACGCCATATGCTCCGTAAGTCCACGGGCCCGTGTACTCCCAGTACTGGTTGTAATAAGGCTCGTACTGCCACCCGACGCCGACGTACACGATGGGTTTGCAGAGCTTTTCCGCTGGCGCTGCGCCACCGCGGGCATTGAGGTTACTCACGCCCTGCGACGTGAGCGGTGTCGTTGAGGAAACGAAGCCGGATCCGCTGCTGCACGCGGACAACAGGACGGCTGCCATCATGATGCCCAACGCATGGGCGACTAAACGCGAGTTGTTCATTCTTGGCTCCTTTCTTTCTTTGTAAGGAAACGCGCCCGCTCGAGCACTCATAGGTGAGTACTGATGCGGTTAGCTTCGCGCGGTAGAATCCTCCACCGCACGTACAGAGAATATCAGCGCGGTGTGAAGTCGCTAAGAACAGGCTGGGAACAACTTGCCTCAACAGCGTAAGAGCGTGCGCACGGCCGTCGTGCTCAAATCGCGTTACCGTCGATAGCGACGGCGTCGCGCCTAGTCCGCCTGGTAGTTTACCAGTAGCGTCCCCATCACCGGCTGACAGTTTCGCGTGGCTGGTGCGTACGTCGACTGTAACGCGCCCCCCAGCG
>JABCZE010000113.1 GCA_013289785.1 Vulcanimicrobiota bacterium
CAGCGTATTTTATTCCAGCGGCTCTTACGGTGCGTCCGGCGGCGGCGGTGGCGGCGGTTCCTCGTACGCCGAGAAGAGCGCCAAACAAGTTTCGAATCACCAAGGTAAGGCCGTGCCCGGAAACGGCCAGGTCGTTATTACCTGGTAATCAGACCTACTTGCGTTTCTTCGATTTCGGCGTAACGCAGGTGCCGCTGGCGCGGCAGACGAGCACGGCTGGATCGAGCGCGTCGGCGGCGCTTTCGCCGAGCTCTGGGCGCGCGGCGATCACTTTGCGGGCTTCGAACTCCATGCGGCGCGACGTCCGGCCAATCTTCACGACTCTACCGGTCGCTTCGATGTAGTCGCCGGCGAACACGGGAGCTAAGAATTCGACGCTGTCGTACGACGCGAAGAGCCCTTCGTCGCCGTCCAACCGAATCAGCAACTCGGTTGCAACGTCGCCGAAGAGCGCGAGCAGGCGCGCACCGTCGACGAGATTTCCGCCATAGTGCGCGTCGAGCGCGCTCATGCGCACGCGCAGCACGGATGTCGGGAGCACTAGGCCTTCGCCAGTTGCCACAGTTCCTCGAGTTCGTCGAGCGAGAGATCCGAAATGCTCTTTCCGCCTTGGCTCGCGCGCTCTTCCATGAACGAAAAACGCTTGTAGAACTTTTCGTTGGCTTCGCGCATCGCCGTCTCGGCGTCGATGCCGAGCGCGCGCGACAGATTGACCAGCGTGAAGAAGACGTCGCCCAACTCTTCGCGCACGCTCGGGTCGTCTTGGGGCAGGCGCCGCGCCTCGGCGAGCTCGCCGAGTTCCTCCGACAGCTTCTCCAAGACTCCGCTGACGTTCGGCCAGTCGAAGCCGACTCGTGCGGCCTTCTCCTGCATGCGCTGACCGCGCTGCAACGCCCCGAGCTGCGCGGGAATTCCGTCGAGCCGGCTCTTGCGCAGGCGCCCGGTTTTTTCCAGCGCTTTGAGCTTCTCCCAGTTGCGCCATTGCGCGTCAACGTCTTCGATGACCGCGTCGCCAAAAACGTGTGGATGACGGCGGACCATCTTATTGGAGAGCGCGTCTACGACGTCGGCGATGCTGAACTTTCCAACTTCCATCCCAAGTTGCGCATGGAAGAGGACCTGCAGCAGCAGATCGCCCAACTCCTCGCAGAGCGCGTCGAGGTGCGGCCCTTCGATCGCTTCGACCACTTCGTACGTCTCTTCGATGAGGTACGGAACGAGCGTGCGGTGCGTCTGTTCCCGATCCCACGGGCAGCCTAAGCGTAAGCGGGCCATGATCTCGACCAAATCGTCCCATGAGTAATGCGCCGACTGCGGCGGAAGCGGGACCAACGGCATCGTGATCGAGGCGGAGAGCGTCGCGCGCGGCATGCCGGGGACGATCTGCGTGGCGACGCCGCGCGATTCCAAGAGCCGCAGCAGCGAAGGGAGCCCCGGGAAATCGGAGAGCGGGTTGCCGAGCACGCCCAAACCGAGGGAGTCGCCCTGCGCGTCGCTGGAAAGCCGGTCGGCGAAGCGTTCGATCTCGTCAGAGCTTCCGCGCACGAACAGCGCCGGATCGTCCACCATCTCGCGGACGACCGCGACCCCATTGCGTTGGAGATAGGTCGTTAAATCCGGCGGCGCGAGCAAGGCGACGGCCTTACCGATCGCACGCAGCGCGTCGAGGCCGCCGACGGTCAACAGCCCGGGGTCACCCGGGCCCAGACCTACGATGCGAACCAGCACGCCGCGTCCTTCGCAACCGCGCGGCGGTGTCCCGGTGAGGACACCGCCGCGTGCGAGATTTACGTCGAGGAGGGCGCGGGCGAAGCGGCCGCCGGGCTCGCTGCCGGCGCGCTCGCTGCCGGCGCACTACCAGCGGGTGACGCCGCTGCGCCTGCCCCGGCCGCAGCCGGAGGAGCACCCATTGCCGATCCGGGCGGCGGCGACGGGAAGAGGCCGGCGAAGTTCGGGTTGTTGATTTTGATGTCGGCCTTCTGCTGCAGACCTTGGAGGAACGGCTGAATCAGCGGCGCCTCTTGCTGCTGGCGTAGCGTATCGGTGATCTGCGGCGTCGCGCTGGCCAGCGTGGCCTTCGTTCCGGGGATACGCGCCGTGACTTGAATGATGTGGTAGCCGAAGGGCGATTTCACCGGCGCGCTGATCACATTGACCGGTTCGGAGAACGCGACCTTATCGAACGCCGGCACCATCTGCCCGCGTTTGAACGTGCCCAGGTCGCCGCCTTTGTCTTTACTGCCCGGGTCGGTCGAGTATTGCTTGGCGACGTCGGCGAAGTTCTGTCCGCCCGACGCTTTGAGAAGCTGCTCGACCTTTTCGGCTTCGACCAAGTTCGGCACCAAAATGTGACGCGCGGTCACCTGTTCGGGCTTGTCGAACGTGGCGCGGTTCTTGTCGAAGTAGTCCTTGATCTGGGCCGGCGTGACCTTGACCTGCGAACCCAGCGCCTTGTCGAGAATGAGCTGCTCGCGAAGCGCCGAGTGAACGTCGTCTTCGGAAAGACCTCGCGACTTCAGCATCTCGTCCCACGAGCCGGCCGGGAAGTTTTGCTTGATCTGGTCTTCACGCGCGTTGATCTCGGCCTCGCTTACCGTGATGTTATTGTTCTTGGCGTACTGATCGATCAATGCGTCCTGAACCATTTGCTGCAAGACGGTGCGTGCCAGCGGCGTCCCTTCCAGCTTTGTGTCAAATGCGGATTGGCTGATCGGCTGGCCATTCACCGTCGCGATGGTACCGCCCGAGGCGCACGCCGCTAACGACGCGCCGAAGAGAAGGGCGGCCAGGCCTACGATGAGGCGTTGGACTTTCGACATTGTTGCTCCGTTGGATAAAAGTGCGTAGGAAGCGGGGCCCAGAGCCCCGCATCACGGCGGCCTGGGTTCGCCTGTCGTGGCCTCGTTCCTTCGATTGACAGGGCCCTTCGCAGCCCGGGCAGGCCCCTAAAGCGCCTCGAGCAGCTTTCGCAGCAGCGGCATCCAGTCTTGGCTGCCCGGCAGGTCGACGAGGATGCGCCCGTCGCTGAAGCGGAAGCGGTTCTTCGTAAGGGACTGGAGCTTCGGTACGGCGGCTGGATCCAGCTCGAAGCCCGACCCGACGCCCAGCGTGAGGCGGCGCTCGTCGACCACGACCCGGGTGACGTGCTTGCGCAACGCGACCGCGCGCAGCCGGGTGAGCTCGACGAGGTTGGCGAGGGGTGGCGGGAAGGCGCCGAAGCGGTCGCGCACGCCGGCGGCGACCTCCTCGACCTCCTCTTGCGTGCGAGCCTTCGCCAGCTGTTGGTAGATGGCGATCTTTTGCGAGACTTGGCCGACGTAGTCGTTCGGAATGAACGCGTCGATCTTTACGTCGATGACCGCCTCCTGGCGCTCCTCGAGTGCTGCCGGTTCCCCGCGGCGCTGCGCGATCGCCTGGGCTAAAAGCTCGCAGTAGGTGTCGAACCCAACCGACGCAATGAAGCCGGACTGCGCCGACCCCAGCAGATTCCCGGCACCACGAATTTCGAGGTCGCGCATCGCGATCTGCAATCCCGATCCCAAGTGCGCAAACTCGCGGATCGCTTCGAGCCGCGCCTTGGCCTCTTCGGTCAGCGCTTTGTGCCCTTGATAGAGCAGATAACAGTACGCCTGGTGGTTCGAGCGACCGACGCGACCGCGAAGCTGGTAGAGCTGCGCCAGCCCGAATCGATCGGCGTCACTGACGATCATCGTGTTGACGTTGGGAATGTCGATTCCGTTTTCGATGATCGTCGTTGCGACCAGCACGTCGAGTTCGCGGTCGATGAATCGCTGCATCACGGGCTCGAGCTCCGACTCGCGCATTTGGCCGTGGCCGACGCCGATGCGAGCGCGCGGCGAGAGCTGCTCGAGTGCGTTGCGCACGGCGTAGATCGATTCTACCCGGTTGTGCAGGTAGTAGACTTGGCCGCCGCGGTCGATTTCGGCGGCGATTGCGCGCTGCACCACGGCGTCGCTGGCGGGGACGACGAGCGTCTTGATCGACATCCGGTTCTTCGGCGCCGTCTGAATCAGCGACAGGTCGCGGACGCCCAGTAGCGACATGTGAAGCGTGCGCGGAATCGGCGTGGCGGAAAGGGTTAGCACGTCTACACTCGCGCGGTATCCTTTGAGCCGCTCCTTGTGCATCACGCCGAAACGCTGCTCTTCGTCGATGACGATCAAGCCGAGATCGGCAAAGGCAACGTCTTTCTGCAACAGCCGGTGCGTCCCGATGACGACGTCGACCTTTCCCTGCGCGAGGTCTTGGAGAATGCGCTTCTGATCGGGCTTGGAAGTGAAACGTGAGAGCTCTTCGACGCGCACCGGAAAAGCGCCGAAGCGGGCGCTGAAGGTGCGGTAGTGCTGAGCCGCCAGCAGCGTCGTCGGCACGAGCACCGCGACTTGCTTCTTGTCCGCAATCGCTTTGAACGCGGCGCGCATCGCCACCTCGGTCTTGCCGTAGCCGACGTCGCCGCAAATGAGCCGGTCCATCGGCCTGGCAGCCTCCATGTCGGATTTGGTGGCGTCGAAGGCTTTCTGCTGGTCGGGGGTCGGTTCGTAGGGGAAAGCCTCCTCCATCTCAGCCTGCCACGTGGTGTCGGGACCGAAGGCGAAGCCTCGCGACATCTCGCGCTCCGCGTAAAGCTTGACGAGTTCGTCGGCAACCTTTGCCAGCGATTCGCTGACGCGCGTCTTCGTGCGCGCCCAGTCGGCGCCGCCCATCTTAGAAAGCCGGGGGCTCTGCCCTTCGGCGGCCGAGTACTTCGCGATCTGGTGCATTTGCGTAACGGGCACCAGCATGCGATCGCTTCCGGCATATCGCAGATCGAGATAGTCTTGCGTCGCGCCCAGAATCGTCTCGGCGCGCAGACCGAGATATTGGCCGATGCCGTGCACCGCATGCACGACATAATCGCCGACGCGCAGGTCGGCCAGCGTGACGGGCACGCCTTCCTTGACGGCGCGCATCTTAACGCGCTTGGGCGGCGCGCCGAAGATCTCACGATCGCCCAGCACGCGCAGCCGCAGGCCCGGCATCCAATAACCGGATTCGATCGACCCATGATCGACCAGAACGCTGCCGCGCGCCCGCCGGCCGACGTCGATTCCGGCGGCCGCCAAGAGGTCGATCGTGCGTGAGACCGCGGCGCTCACGATGAAGACGTTCTCGCCGTTGGAAATCCATTCGCGCAGCGCCTCGGTGAAAAGCCCGATCTGACGATTGAAATGTTCGACCGGCCGGCATTCAAAAACGAACGACTCGATCGCCGGCGGCGCCCACTGCGTCCCGTCCGCTCCCATTTCGATCGTGCCCGGAAAGACGAGCGTGGCATGGGCAGCGACGAGCCCGCCCACGTCGCTTAGCGAAATCGGAGTGGCGGACAGCTCCGCGCGCAGCGCTTCGCCGGCCTCATCGTCTGCAAGTAGCGTGTGGCGCTCGCGATTCCGTTCTTCGTCGAGCGCATTGGCGACCGCGGCGATCGTGGATGGTTCCTCCAGCACGACCGTAGCGTCGGCCGGCAGGTAATCAAAAATGGTTGCGCTTCCCGCGAGCGGATCTTCCCACGGGGTTATCGCGAGCCGGTCGATCGACGCGTTGCTGCGTTGCGATTCGATCGAAAAGTCGCGCAGCGATTCGATCGCGTCGCCGAAGAATTCGATGCGCGCGGGCGCGTCGGCGGTTGCGGCAAAAAGGTCGATGATGCCGCCGCGCACCGCGTACTCGCCAACCGCGCTGACCACGTCGCAGCGCGCGTAGCCAAGGTGGAAGAGGCGTTGCTGCAGCTGCTCGAAACCGGGCTCGTCGCCGGGACGCAGGTTAAACCGCAGCTCGTCGAAGCGCGTGCGCGCCATCAAATGCTGACGAACCGCCGCAATCGGCGCCAAGACGATCCGCGGCGCGCCG
>JABCZE010000114.1 GCA_013289785.1 Vulcanimicrobiota bacterium
CATCTCGGCAAGGTCAGCGGGGGAGTCGAACTCCACCGCTGACTTGAGGCCAAGGACCTAGTCTTTATCGCCGAGTTTTTTCTTTGCCTCGGCGATCAGTTTCTTGACCTTCTGTCCGCCTTTATGACCGATCTCTTCGTAGAAATCCGAGCCGTATTTTTCCTTTACGACCTTGCCGCCCTTTTGGCCGATCGTCTCGTAAAACTCGACGCCGTGACGATCCCGAGTGGCCTTTCCGCCCTTACGGCCGATGTCCTCATAGAAGGTCGAACCGTAACGGTCGCGCACGGTGTCGCCGCCCTTCTTCCCTGCTTCGCGCACGGACATCTCTCGCTTCGGGGCGCTGCTTTTTTCAGCCATAACTCGTCACTGCCGAAGGGTTAAGCGTTAAGATGCCGTCGCCTTTCGTTTGGGGCGCTGACCACCCTTTTGGCCGATCACTTCGTAGAACGAGGGGCCATATTTACTTTTGGTGGCTTCCCCGCCCTTACGGCCGATTTCTTCATAAAATTCCGAGCCGTACTTTGCTTTGACGCGCTCGCCGCCGCGGCGGCCCGCCTCACGGACGCTCATGCCGCCCGATTGTCCCAAATCCTGTGCCATATAAATCGATCCTCCTTGGTCTGGCATATACTCCTTTCCCATACAAGCGCTCGGCAAACTCGGGATTTGCTGAGAATTTGGGGTCGGAGGGCGAATTTGGCTAAAACGCGTTAGCGAAGTGCGTCGTAGACCGCACGAGTACGCTCGCGCAGATGATTAAGGTCACCGTCATTTTCGATAACGAAGTCAGCATGCCGGCGCGCCACGTCGGGATCGACCTGAGCGTCCATCCGCGCCCGTACTCGCCCCTCGTCGCTGCGGTCGCGCTCGACGACGCGAGCGATCCGCGCCTCGAGCGGGGCGACGACGACGACGGATTTGTCCACGAGACGATCGTACCCCGTTTCGAATAGCAACGGCACGACGTGGACGATCGGTTGCCCCGCTCCGGCATGCCGCTCGCGTTCCAGCGCGAGGCGGCGAATGTGCGGATGCAGCAGCGCGTTGAGCCGGTCGCGCGCGGCTGCGTCGTTAAAGACGATGTCCGCGAGCGCGGCCCGGTCCAAAACGCCGTTGCGCACGACTTGCGGCCAGATTCGGGCGACAGCTAAGAGGCCGTCGCTTTGCGGAGCTACCACCTCACGCGCAACGGCGTCGGTATCGACGACGAAAGCGCCGAGCTCGCCCAGGATCGTGGCGACGGCGCTCTTCCCCGCTCCGATGCCGCCGGTTAGACCAACGCGCACGGTGCGACGCTACGGCTCGGGCAACGACTCCGGGGACGCCGTCGCAGGCGCTACGATTTCGCCGATCTCTTCCTCGACCGCGTACTTTTCGATCTCCTCGAGCGGTACGTCGGCGACGTGCTGGATAGAGGCGGTAATGCGGCGAGTTGCGTGATTGATCGACACCAGCGTCACTTCGACTTCCTGGCCGGCGACGAACTGAGCCGACGCGTCGAACTCGCCTTTGGGTACCATGGCGAGAATCCCGGGAATGACTTCGACGAGCATGTAGTTCGGCGTGACCTTGACGATCGCAGCCGTCAGCTTGTTGGTTTCGTACAAGCGGTCGGCGTACTGGTCCCACGGATCGGGTAAGGCGTGCTTGAGCGACAGACTGACCTTCTTCGCTTCCGGATCGAACTTCATGATCTCGACCTGAACGACGTCGCCGATCTTTACGACTTCGGACGGGTGTTTGATTCGCGAGTACGAGAGCTCGCTGTTGTGAATCAGTCCGTCGATGCCGCCAAGGTCGACGAACGCGCCGAAGTCGGCGAGACGTACTACGACTCCCGAGCGAATCTGTCCGACCTCGAGGGTGTCGAGGAGCTCTTGCTTTTTCGCCTGCAGCTCTTCTTCCAAGACGAGCCGTTGTGAAAGAACGACGCGATGGCGTTTATGATCGAGGTCGATCACTTTCAGCCGAAGGTGCTGATTGACCAGCTCGTCGAGATTTCCGACGGGCTGACGGCGGATCTGCGAGGCCGGGACGAATCCGCGCATTCCCAGATCGACCAACACGCCGCCTTTGACGACTTGCGTGACCGTCGCTTCGATGACTTCGTCGCGATTGTGCGCCTCGATGACTTTCTCCCACGTTTTAAGCGCGCGAGCCCGGCGCTCGGAGAGAAAGAGCGTTCCGTCCATCTCGTCGATGCGATGAACCATCACTTCGATGGTGTCGCCGACTTTTAACAGTTTGGAGTCGATGGCGAGCGACAACTCGCGGAAAGGAAGTACGCCTTCGGACTTTCCGCCGACGTCGACCAGCACTTCATCCTTGTCCCGTTGGACGATGGTACCGGTGAGAACTTGTCCCTCGTCGAGGACCTTGAGCGACTCTTCGTACAGGCGTTGCTCGAGCGCCAGTTGATCTTCTTCTTCAGCAATGGGAGCGACGTGCGTTGTTGAGATTTGAATATTCCTACCTTCGTATTTTTTTTATCGTTGACATCTTCGGCACCACCACGTTCCGCGCTGCGCAACTACGGTGCGCACGATTCGGCTTGTGCGGCACCGCGAGCAAAGCTCGCCGTGCCGGCCGTAAACCCTAAGATCGTTTTGAAAACCACCTTTTAGGCCTTCGGCGTCCACATAATCGTCGACGCTCGTTCCGCGCTTGGTGATGGCGCGTCGCAAAACGTTAACGATGGCGTCATGTAAGCGGCAGGCCGCCGCTCTTGTCAATTTCCCTGCGGGCCGGTCCGGACGGATCCGAGCCTCCCAGAGGGCCTCGCTGGCATAAATGTTGCCTATGCCGGCGATGCGTCGCTGATCGAGCAAGAACGCCTTGATCGACCCCGTCCGCCCCGCCAGCATACCGATAAAGGCCTCTGGTGTAAAGCCGCGGGTGAGCGGTTCCACGCCGAGATCGCGGTCCCACGCTTCTCCGGCCTCAACCAGGCGCATTCGCCCGAAGGTCCGTACGTCGGCGAAATGCAGCCGAGCGCCGTCCGCAAAGCGCAAGACGACGTGCGACCGCGGGTAGTCCGGGCCCCCGCGCGGGGTCACGACGAGCCGGCCCGTCATTCGAAGGCTGACGACGAGGGACCGGCCCGAGTCGAGCTCGACCACCGCGTATTTCCCGCGACGGCGAGTCGCAACGATACGGCTTCCGGCCAAGGCCCGCGCAAACTCCACACCGCTGGGCGCCACGGCCATGCGAGCGAGTCTTACCTCGGCCGCTGCGATCGTCTTGCCGACGACGGAGCGGCGCAGGCCGCGCACGATCGTTTCGACCTCGGGTAACTCAGGCATCCTTCGTCCTTCGACTTCGCTCAGGATGACATTACTGCGCTCAGGGCCCGCTATTGCGCCGGCGGGGCGCCGCGCAGATCGAGTTTGACGCCCGCAGCGATTCCGTCGGCCGAGGCTTCTCCCGCGGCTAGCTCGATCACGTACTTCGCTTGCGCTCCCTCTCGAGGTATTTGTTCGTCCGGCAGCGTCGGCGCAACCACTAGCACGTCGCTGAAGACGCGCCGTACGGTGCCGTCGGCGGCGACGAAGATCATGTCCAGCGGCACCAGCGTGTCTTTCATCCAAAAATCGACCTTCTCGTCGCGTTCGAAGACGAAGAGCATCCCGGTGTGCGGCGAGACGACACGCCGATCCATCAGGCCATGTTCTCGCTGGCTTTCCGTCCGTGCGACCTCGAGCGTCAGGTCGGCTTTGGGAGCATGGACGACGATCGTCGCGAGCGCGGACGCAACCACGATCGTAAGTGCAGCCACCTTAAACATGCTCGAGCCTTTCTGCGTCAATCGCCTCGACGTCGTACCAGTTTCGTCCCGCTTTGAGGGTCACTTCCAACGGCACCGAAAGCTCGACGGCGTTCTCCATGTGCGAACGAACGAGGCCGGCCGTCTCGCGCAATTGGTTCGCCCGCACCTCGAAGATGAGTTCGTCGTGAATCTGGAGCAGCATTGTGGCATCGAGTCCGCAATCCCGCAAAGCGCGATCGATCCGCACCATTGCCAGCTTCATGAGATCCGCCGCGCTGCCTTGCAGCGGCGCGTTCGTCGCTTCCCGCTCGGCTGCAGCGCGCAACATGTAGTTACCGGACGTCAGCCCCGGCATGTAACGCCGCCGGCCTGCAATGGTCGAGACGTAGCCGTTGCGCCGTCCGTCTTCGATCGTACGATCGATGTACGCGCGCACGTCGGGAAAGCGCGCAAAGTACGCAGTCGTAATTTCTCTGGCTTCCGCGCGGCCGATCTCTAAGCGTTGCGCCAATCCGAAATCCGACATCCCGTAGAAGAGCCCAAAGTTGACGCTCTTGGCCATCCTGCGTTGATTGGGATCGACCGGCACGCCGGACGCGATGGCGAAGATTTGGCGCGCGGTAAAGTCGTGAATGTCTTGCGACTGCGCAAAGGCCTGGCGCATCGCTTCGTCGCCGGAGAGATGCGCCATCAAACGAAGCTCGATTTGGCTGTAGTCCGCGGCGAGCAAAACGTAGGCGTCGCTCTTGGCTACGAAGGCGCGGCGAATCCGGCGTCCGAGCTCGCCGCGCACCGGGATGTTTTGCAGGTTCGGGTTGGTGGAAGAGAGGCGCCCCGTCGCCGTCGCGGTTTGATTGAACTCCGTGCGCAAGCGCCCGTCCTTTGGGTCGACGAGTTGCGGAATCACGTCGACGTACGTGTTTTTGAGTTTGGTAACTTCGCGCCATTCCAAAACCAGGGCGCAGATCGGATATTCTCGCGCCAACCCTTGGAGCACCTCAACGCCGGTCGCCCATCCGGTCTTCGTCTTTTTACCGCCGGGAATATTGAGCTTTCCGAAGAGTACCTTGCCGAGCTGCTGCGGCGATCCGATGTTGAACTCTTCGCCGGCGAAATCGAAGATGCGCTTGCGTAACTGCTCGGCGGCCGCGTCGACCCGGTCGCCGATGATCCGCAGTTCGTCGGGGTCGATGGCCACGCCGGCCTCTTCCATTCGCGCCAGCACCGGCGCCAGCGGTACCTCCAACTCTTCGTAAAGCTGCAGCTGCCCCCGCCGTTCGAGCTCCGTTCGGGTTTTGGCGATCAGCCGCAGCGTCGCGTCGGCGGCCGCGGCGGGATCGCCGGGCAATCCCAATCCCAAGAAGCGCGACGCGGCATCTTCGAGGTCGGCAAAGCCGCGCGCGGGATCGAGCAGGTGCGCCGCGATCATTGCATCGTCGCTAAACCGCGCGCCCCCGATTCCGGCGGAATGAAGAACGTGAAGCAACGTCTTGACGTCGTAACCGCCCGCGCGCGAAGAACCATCCAAGAGATCCTGGACCGCGCGCCGCACGTTTTCGTGGGCCAGCGCGCTCGCGGAAAAGGCGATGCCTTCGCCTTCGCGTGCCGTCGCTCCGATTGCGTCGCCGAGCCGTACAAGAACGATTTGCCCGGCGCCACGCAGCGCGAGCAACTCGTTCGCGAGCTGCGCGAACTCCGGCGGGTCGACCGACGGAACGTAGCTTCGGTAGTTGCCGGTGACCTTCGCAGTGGTCTCAAGCAGCGGCAGATCGTCCGGCGGCTGGAGCCTTGCCAGTAGCGTCTTGAACTCCAGCTCGCTATAAAGGCGGTAGAGTTCGTGGCCGGCCGGCACGCTGTAACGGCTCTCCTCCCAGTCGACGCTCAACGGCAAATCACGGCGCACGATGGAGACGGCGCGGCAGAGGCAGGCTTGCTGCCCGTATTCTTCGATCAAGCGTTCCAGCTTCGGATTGCCCGCGAGGGCGGGATTCGATACGAGTGCGTCGAGCGAACCGGCCGCCTGAAGAAGTTTGCTCGCCGTCTTTTCGCCGACGCCGGGAATTCCGGGAAGGTTGTCCGACGGATCCCCTTTGAGGCCGCGGTAATCGGGCAACTGTGCGGGTTCGAGC
>JABCZE010000115.1 GCA_013289785.1 Vulcanimicrobiota bacterium
CGTTCGATAGCCATAGAGGCGCGATACGGCGCGCAACCCTTCGACTCCGCTCAGGGTGACACTGGGAGAGCTTAGGGTGACACTGGGAGTCCAAATTCCTTAGCGCCTGCGCGAAGCGCAGTCCTGAGCGTAGTCGAAGGGTCAGGGTGACACGGGGGTGGAGCGCCGAACGGTGGATCGTGCCGTATCGGAATGTGGCTCGGGAGCTAGGGGACAGCCCGTTTGCTTCGATCGAGTACCGCGAAGAGACCGGGAGCACGAACGCGGATGCGGCCCAGCTGCTCGGCGACGATTCGTACGGCGGTCACACGATCGTCGCGGAGTTCCAGCGCCACGGCGCCGGCCGCAAGGGACGAGCGTGGCACGCGATGCCGGGGACCGCGCTGCTCTTCAGCACGATCTTGCCGCGAAAGGTCGCTGTCGACCGGCTCTGGCTGGTGCCGTTTTGGGTCGCGCTCGCGGTACGAGCGGGGCTTCGCGAGTGCGGCGTGCCGGCGACGCTCCAATGGCCCAACGATCTGCTGCTGCACGATCGTAAGTTGGGCGGGATTCTCTGCCAGTCGCGCGTGACCGCAGCGACGGCGCGCGTCGCCTGCGGCGCCGGCATCAACGTCCACCACTTAGCGGGCGCCGCAACCGTCATCGAGCCGCCCCCGGCCTTCTGCGACGAGGTCGCGCACGTCGATCGCGCCGCGCTGCTCGCTGCAATCCTGCGTGCGTACGACGCGACGCTCGCTCTGCTCGACGACGCGCCGGGCGTTACGAGGGCGTGGGAAGCGGCTGCCGAGCTGCCCGGACGGCGCTATCGAGTCGCAAAAGACGACGGGCCAGAGCCTTTTGAGGCAACCGCGCAGTCGCTCGAAGAAGGCGGCGGCCTACGCGTAATTCGCGACGACGGGAGCCGCGAAACGGTCGAGATGGCGGACGTGCGGATCTTGCGTTAAGAACTGCGCGCGCGGGCCAGGCGGCGGTCGCAAATCTCGCAGAAGTGCGGCATCTTATTATCCGTCTCGAAGATCGAGTTGGAGTAGTACATCGCGCAGCGCGCGTTGTAGCAGTGCTTGAGCCCGAAGGTGTGCCCCAGTTCGTGAACGCACTCTTTGAGCGTCCGCTGGAAGAGCACGTTGAAGTCGCTCGCCTCGCCGTAAAAATCTGAGCGAAGCCGGTGCACGGAGACGACCGCGATGGCCTGCGCCTCGTCGGCATCGCCGAAGACGAACCGGTGCGACGTCTTGTACAGGTCGAAGTCGGTGATCGCCAGGACGGCGTGACCGGGCTCGGGGTGCGCCCGCTGCACTTTGGCAATCAGGGTTGAGACGAAAAGCTGCCCGCGCGTGGCGTTGAGCGTGCTGCGCGGCACGACGAGCGATCGTTCGACGCGCGCACCGGCGATGAAGCGTTCCTCGAGGCACGGGGCGAGACGGTCCAAAAACACGTGGTCGACAGTGTTGATCGGCACGATGCGGATATCGCAATCCATCTCGGGAAGCTAGGGTTCTCGACGAAAATCTAGGTGACCTGCGGCGCGGGCGTCGAAGTCGTCTCGGTGATCGTCGGTGTCGGCCTCGATGTGGCTCAAGTGTCGCGTTATCGGTTCGGTGAGCGCGAGCTCGCGTGGTTCGCGCGCAAAGTCTACACCGAGCGCGAAATGGCCTACGCCATGCGCAAGCGCAACTGGGCGGAGCGCCTCGCGGGATTCTTTGCCGCCAAGGAGGCGACGCGCAAGGCCTTCGGGCACGCGATTCCGTGGCGTAGCGTCGGCGTCGGGCACGAGCGCAGCGGCAAACCCATCATCGAACTGTTCGGTTGGGCCGAACGCCTGCCCCACGAGCGCGGCGTGCGCACGATCCATCTGACGATTACGCATAGCGCCGAGATCGCCGCCGCGGTCGTGATCTTAGAATCATGATCTACGTCCTCACTCCCGAGCAGATGCGCGCCGTCGATGCTGCGGCCGTCGAGCAGGTCGGAACGAACAAGCTGATGCGCAATGCCGGGCGCAGGATTGCGAAGCGCTTAAGAGCGCTCGCGAAACCCGGTACGAGAATCGTCGCCTTCGCCGGTCCCGGTAATAACGGCGGCGACGCGTTCGCCGCGCTCGCCGAGCTCGCGCCGGAGTACGACTGTACGGTGGCCGCCGATCCGGCGACGCAGGGATCCGAAGCGCGCGATGCGGCGCGCGCTCGCGCAAAAAAGGCCGGCGTCTCGATCGTTGCGCTGCCGGCGGACGAGGACAAGGCACGCGCGCTGCTCGAGAACGCCGTCGGCGTCGACGGAATGTTCGGAACCGGGGCGCGGCTGCCGCTTCCGGAGGCCTATCGCCACCTCGCGCGGGCGCTCGACGGACGGGAGCGCGCGGTGCTGGCGATCGATATTCCCAGCGGTATCGATGCGCTCACCGGCGCCGTGAGCAACGACGCGGTGCGCGCGACGCTCACCGTCACGCTCGCCGCCGCGAAGCCCGGGCTCTTGCTGGAGCCGGCGCGCGAATACGTGGGCGAGCTGTGGCTCGCCCGGATCGGGATCGACGACGCGCTGCTCGCCGCGCAACCGCGCACGTTCGCTACGCTCGATAACGCAGAGTTTATGAAACTCTTGCCGCGACGCGCGGCCGATACCGACAAGCGCGCGGCCGGTGCGCCGCTGATCATCGCCGGGTCGGCACAGTTTCCGGGCGCGGCAGTTCTCTGCGCTCGTAGCGCGGCACGCGCCGGCGCGGGTTACGTTACCGTCGCTACCTCGAGTTCTGCAGCCGGCATCTTGCGAACGCATCTCGTCGAGCAAGTCGTCGTCGCGCTTGCTGACGACGCGCAGCCCGAGGCGGTCGCACAGGAACTCCTCGACATTTCGAAGCACAACGGCGCCGTCGCGATCGGCCCCGGGTTGGGGCTCGACGATCGCACCGGCGACATCTTCCGGCTCTTTCTCGAGAAAAACCAATTGCCGGTGGTCGTGGATGCCAGCGGTCTCTTTCATTTGAGCAAGCACCTCGATCTGCTGCGCGGCAAGCCCTGCGTCGTGACGCCGCACGCCGGGGAGTTCGCGCGGCTCTCGGGGCGCGGCACGATCGCGCCGGGCACGCGCGTGGAACGCATCATGGAGTTCGTCGACCGAACCGGCATCACAACGCTGCTCAAAGGCTCGGACACGCTGATCTACGACGGAACGACCGTCCATATCAACCCCACCGGGACCAACGCCCTGGCAACGGCGGGAACCGGCGACGTGCTCACCGGTATCATCGCAACGCTCCTGGCACAGGGCCTGTCACCGGTCGACGCGGCGCGCGCCGGTGCGTATTGGCACGGCTTGGCGGGCCAGTACGCCGCGACGGAACGCCGCATCGGCGTGGTGGCGGGCGACGTTATCGATGCGCTCGGCGAGGCGCTTCCAGGCTAGGAGGCTTTCGTCGCCGCCGGTTTCTTTTTGCCCTTTTTGCGCTTCATCACTCGTTTTGTGTCGGCATCTTCTAGTGCGGCATGCCTTGCTTGCGATTTTCTAATCAGGTCCCTGGGCATGGCAACGATTTTGCTCAGGGCCTTTCTAAGGCGCGCGAACGGTCCCGAGCGCTTCTTCTTCCGCCGCTTCTTTGCATTTGCCATACGCTACGCAGCACCGAGTGCTGCGATCAGGGGCGCGACGAAGTCGCGAACGCGCGCGGCCGCCGCTTGCCCGCGCGTGCCGGCGTACGAGTCGATCAGCGCGCTGCCCACGACGACCGCGTCGGCGAGCGGCCCGACGTCGCGCACGTCTTGCGGCCGGCTCATTCCAAAGCCGACGGCGAGCGGTTTACTCGTAAGGTCGCGCAGCGAGGCCAACTGACGGCGCAGCGGCGCAAAATCCGGAGCTTGCCCGGCCCCGGTGACGCCGAGCCGCGAAACGACGTAAACGAAGCCGGTCGCCGCATGGGCGATGCGCGCCGCGCGCTCGTGCGGGGTCGAGGGTGCGACGAGCAGCGGCATCGCCAATCCACGCGCTGCCAGCGCGGCACGCAGCTCCGCGCTCTCTTCCAGCGCGACGTCGGGAACGATCGCGCCGGCGATGCCGGCTGCCGCCGCTTCGCGCGCAAACCGCTCGACGCCGAACTGATAGACCGGATTATAGTACGTAAAGAGCACGATCGGTGCACAGCGTTCGCGGCACTGCGATGCAAGCTCGAGCACGCCGCGAAGATGCGTCGCGCCGCCCAGCGCCCGCTGACCGGCCGCAGCGATCGTCGGGCCGTCGGCGAGCGGGTCGCTGTATGGAACTCCCAACTCGATGACGTCTGCGCCGGCGGCGCTCAACGCCGACAGAATGGCTTCGGTCGTCTCGAGATCGGGATCCCCCGCCATCACGTATGGCACGAACGCCAAGCGCTTCTCGCGGCGCGCGCGCTCGAAAATCTCGTCTAGTGTCATGAACCAGGAGTTCCTTGCAAAAGATCACGAGGGATTTTTGGTCGAATCGAGGCGCGATGAGGGAGCAACGCCGTAGCGTTGTGACCGAAGAGCAACGAAGAGTCGAGCAAAAAGACCCGTGAGATTTTGTAAGTGAACTCCTGGTTCATGACACTAGCATCGTCCGATGTCTTTGTCGCCCCGGCCGCTGAGGTTCACCAGAATCAAATCGTCCGCGCCGCGGTCCGCCGCCAGTCTGCGCGCGAACGCGATTGCGTGCGCGCTCTCCAGCGCCGGCAGAATTCCCTCGGAACGCGCGAAGCCGTGGAAGGCTTCGACGGCTTGCGCATCGGTAACGTTCACGTACGTGGCGCGGCCGCTCTCTTTGAAGAACGCGTGCTCCGGCCCAACGCCGGGATAGTCGAGGCCGGCGCTAATCGAGTGCGTCTCGCGAACTTGGCCCTCTGCACTCTGCAGTAAATAAGAGCGCGAGCCGTGCAATACGCCCACGCTTCCCGCCTGCAGCGACGCGGCGTGCTCCTCGCCGTCCAGGCCTTTGCCGCCGGCCTCCACACCCCAAAGCTTCACCTCGGCGTCGTCCACGAAACCGGCAAAGATGCCCATCGCGTTGCTGCCGCCGCCCACGCAGGCGATTACGTCGCTGGGCAAACGGCCGTAGCGCTCCAAGGTTTGGCGGCGCGCTTCGACGCCGATGATCTTTTGGAACTCCCGCACCATGAAGGGATAGGGATGCGCTCCGACAACGCTGCCGATCACGTAGAACGTATCCTCGACGCGCTGCGCCCAGACGCGAAAGGCTTCGTTGGTCGCATCCTTGAGCGTCTGCGTTCCGCTGGTTACGGCGTGCACGTTTGCGCCCAGCAGACGCATCACCTCAACGTTGAGCGCCTGCCGCTCGATGTCGCGCGCGCCCATATAGACGTCCACCGGCAAGCCGAACTTCGCGCCGACGGTCGCCGTCGCAACGCCGTGCTGTCCGGCGCCGGTCTCGGCCAGCAGCCGGCCTTTCCCCATGCGCCGCGCGAGCAGTGCCTGACCCACCGTATTGTTGATTTTGTGCGCGCCGGTATGATTGGTGTCTTCGCGCTTCATCACCAGCGGCACGGGCGAAACGTCGGCGGCATATCGCTGCGCGCGGTAGATCGGCGAGGGACGGCTGACGAAATCGCGGAGTACCGCATGGTATTCATCCCAAAAAACAGGATCGGCAAAAGCCGCCGTCATCGCGCGTTCGAGCTCGTCGAGCGCGGCGATCAAAACTTCGGGAACGAAGCGCCCGCCGAACTCACCGAAGTAGCCGCGCGCGTCGGGTGCGCTCATGCGCCGCGCACGGCTTCCACGAAGGCGCGCATCTTCGCCGGATCCTTTTGGCCGCCGCTCTCGATGCCGGTGCGGACGTCGACGCCGAACGGGTGCGCGCGCCGCACGCACTCCGCGACGTTTTGGGGCGAAAGCCCGCCCGCGATGACGACGCGCCGCGTGGCC
>JABCZE010000116.1 GCA_013289785.1 Vulcanimicrobiota bacterium
GAGGATCGCATCCTCGTCACCAAACGTGAAATAAAAGGCCTCGAGCTTTCCGCCTAGGGGAGCCAGAAGTTCTTCCACGGCTCGGCGGCGCGCGGTACCGCCGCTTTTCAACAGGCCTCTCGCACCTTCTGCCGTGTAAGAGGCGTGAATCAGATACTTAGGCAATTGCGTAACCTCCGTTCTAGTCGATGTAGACGACTTCCGTCATCATGCCGTCGTTCATGTGAATCTCGTTGTGACAGTGCAACAGCCAGCGCCCTGGCGATGAATCGGCGGTAAACCGCCACGTTGCAGAGCCCTTTGCGGAAACGAGCGATCCGTCTTTGGCCAGCGGGCGCAGCAACGGCATCCCGTTGACTTCCGCGAGCATAAAGATGTGGCCGTGCAGGTGCATCGGGTGATCCATATCGCTAGTGTTGGTAAAGCGCACCGTGACCACTTCGCCGCGCCGCACGTGCATTTTTGGCGTGTTCGGCCAGATCTTACCCTCGATCGTCCAGCGCGGGCTTCCCCAACTGCCGCCACCGAGCGAGAAATCGTAGGCCGGCCGCGCCCCGATCGCCGGCTTCGTTTGCGCTCCGACTCCGCCGGCGGCCTCATAGCTGAATACTCGCAGCCCGTCGACCGTCGGGGGCGCCCCCGGCGGTGGCGCATTTTCCATGCCGTCGGTGTAGAACAGAACGGCCTGCTGCGACTCGAGCGGATCGTTCGAAATACCTTGCAGCAGAAACGCCCCCGCCTCGCGCACTTCCCAGGACGCATCGTATCGTTCGCCTGGACCGATGCGAAGAACGTCGACAGTTACCGGCGCTGCGAGAGGATTGCCGTCGGCGTGCGTAACGACCAGTTCGTGCCCGGCGAGCCGAACGTAGCGAGTCTGCGTTGGGCTCGTGTTGAGCGTGCGCAAGCGCACTCGATCGCCTAGGTGCACGGCGAGTTTCTTTCCGTGGGGGTACGCCGCGCCGTTGATGCAATGCGCGGCATAAGCGACCTCGTCGCCCATTTGGGTCTGACTCATTTGCATGCTCTGCCCCGATCCCATCGGGTCGCTCATCGGCGCGGCGCTGCGGCCGCCCATCGCCGCTTCCACAGAACTCCACTTCGGCACGTCGTGAAAGACCAGCGCAAACTCGCGGTCAGCCGGCTCGTCGTTCGGATCCTCGACGACGAACATGCCGAAGAGCCCTCGCGCCGAGGCCAAGCTGAACGCGTGGTCGTGATACCAGCGCGTGCCGGGCGGCCCCGGAGTGAAGTCGTAAACGAAAGAGTCGCCGCGCCGCACGGCCGGCTGCGTGACGCCGGCGGCGCCGTCCATGTCGTTGGGCAAGAGCATGCCGTGCCAGTGGATGCTCGTCGGGACGTTTACGCCACTGACGTAGCGAACGCGAATGCGCTGGCCGTGCACGACGCGCAAGAGCGGCCCGGGAATCGTACCGTTATAGGCCAGTCCGGAAAAATGCAAGCTCGGCCCGGGCGAAAAGAAAACCGGCGACGAGCGCAGCGTGACGTCCACGACGTCGTTTGCCGACGCGCGCGATGCCAGTCGCGGGATTGAGGCAACTGCCAGCGCGCCCGCGCCGGCGCGCAAGAAACTGCGCCGCTTCACTCTATCCGAAGCGGCGCCTCTTCGACCGCTTCGTCGCCGGGCGTGTTTCGTGCAATAATGTACAGCTCGTACGAATGACGCCGCGACAGCGGGGGCAGCTCGAGCACGCGCATGTGAAAGTGGTAGACGCCGGGTGCCAGCCGCGAGCTGTTGATAGAGAAAGCGGCCGTGCGGACTTCAACCGACGCTACGTTGCTGGTTCCCACGATCGTCCCGTCGAACCACGTTCCCGGCCGAAGGGTTAGCGTCGAAAACCAGATGCGCACGATGCGAGGCGGATCGTTCGGCTTTGCGATCGGGGCGGCCGGCAGCGCGCGCGGGCTCTTACTGGAAACGACGAGATTTGGCGGAACGGTGAGCGGCTTCGGCGAACACGCGCTAACACAACAAAGCGCCCCGATCACCAATGTTGAAAGTGCGCTATGGAAAGGGTTTCGAGGCGAGTCGCAGGATGACTCCCGATACATGAAGTTGATGGATTTGCTTTCCCCTCGAGCAGAAGCCGGGCCTTCCCTACCCCGCCTCGACGTCGTCGTCGAGGGCTTGGGCGCGCCCAGCCGGCTCGATTGGTTGGCAACCTTTGCAGCCATCTGGATTATGACGGGTCTCTTCATCGACGCGCATCAGCATCTTTTTCTCGCCGTCGAATCGTTCCTCAATCCGTGGCACATGACGATGTACAGCGGCGCGGTTTTTGCAGCGGCCGTCCTGGGCGTGACTATTTGGCGCAACTACCCCCGCGCCGGCTCCTTTTGGAAGGCGATTCCCGCAGGCTATAGCCAAAGCGTCGTGGGCGTGGCGGTGCTGCTCTTTGGAGGCGCGCTCGACTTCGTTTGGCACGCGATCTTCGGCTTCGAGCACCAGCTCGATCTATTGCTGAGCCCGCCCCATCTCTTTCTGCTTACGGGCCTCTTCTTCTTGATAACCGGCCCCGTACGAAGCGCGCTCGGGCGCCCGCAATCCAGTCGTCTGGCCGACCAGCTTCCGATGCTGATTTCGCTCGGGCTCGCCTTCGAGATCATCCAGTTCGTCACGCAGTACGGCTTCTATCCCGAGGCCTTGATGCGCGACCATCCGCTTCCTCAAGTTGCATTCCAAAGCGAGCAGTTCGTTCTCTCCGTCTTCCTATTCTATAAACAGGCGCTCGAAATCGCGATCGTGATTTGGCAGAGCCTGTTGCTTGCCGCGGCGGTGCTCTATCTCTGCGCCGGCCGGCGACTGGCCTTCGGTGCCCTCGCCGTTCTTTGCGTCGTAGAAAAGCTTTGGGTCGGCGGCGAGCTCTCGACGGATTTCAAGGAACTGCTGCTCATCGTGCTGGCCTCGGTCGCGGCGGGACTCGTCGGCGACGTTCTGGTTGCGAAGCTGCGCCCGGCGGTCCGCAATCCCAACGCGTTGCGGATCTTGGGCTTTGCCGTTCCCTCGGTATATTTTATGGCGTACTTTGCGTTCGCGGTGCCGCTGTTCGGGGGAACGTGGTGGGACGCTAGCTTCGTCTTTGGATCGATTATCGAAGCCGGCATCGTCGGGCTTTGCATCAGCCAACTCTTTATCGCAGGATCGCAAGCGGCTTCGAATACGGTATGAAGCTTCGGCTTCATCCGAGCGCGTACGCGCTGGCACTGGCCACCACCGCTCTCCACCTCGCCGTCTGTCACCGTTTCGGGTATTATCGCGACGAGCTCTATTTCATTGACTGCGCGAAGCACTTGGCATGGGGATACGTAGACCAGCCGCCGCTCGCGCCGTTCGTCACGTGGCTGACGGCTCCGCTGGGCTATCCGGTTTGGGGACTGCGCTTTTTCCCCGCAATACTGTCGGGCGTTACCGTGCTCTACGGTTGTGCGATCGCGCGCGAACTGCGCGGCGGCGCGTTTGCGCAAGCGCTGACGGGGTTGACGATCGTGCTGGCGCCGGGATTGATCGGCATTGCTTACGGTCTTTCGACGGAGCTGCTTTCGCCGGCGGCATGGACGGTTTTGATCTACTTGACGATTCGGCTGGTCAAGACGCAAGACGCGCGGCTGTACGTCCCGATCGCCCTGGTCGTAACGCTCGCGATGTATGCGAAATATTCGATCGCCGCGTGCGCCCTTGCGTTGGCGCTCGGGTTGCTGGTGACCGGCCACGCCAACCTGTTGCGGTCGCGCTGGTTGTTGTTCGGCGTGCTCTTGACCGCACTGCTGGTCATGCCCAACGCGCTCTGGCAAATCCAACATGGCTTCCCAATGCTCGAAGTGCTGCACAACGACCAGCTCAACCGCCACGCGCTTCGCAACGGCATGGCCGACGAATCGCCAAACCGGTGGATCAACGCGCTCTACATGTTCGCGCTGCAGTTCATGTACCAGAATCCCCTGTTCGCACCAGTTTGGGTTTGGGGACTGGTCTGGTTATGGCGTGAAAAGGCTTACCGCTATCTCGCGCTCGCCTATCTCTTGCTGCTGGGACTGCTCGTTGCGAGCATCGGCCGAGGCTATTACATCCAGGGCTTCTATCCGGCCCTATTTGCGGCGGGCGCGGTGGCAATCGAAGCCGCATTAAGCGCGAAGCCGTGGCGCTTTAGGGCCGCGCTGCTGGCAGCAATCGTCGTTGCCGGCCTACCGATGTTTCCACTCTCACTCCCAATCCTGCCCCTTCCCGAATACATGGCCTACGAGCGCGCAATTGGATTGAGCCGGCCCGCACCGCCCGACGGCAAGAGTCACTTGATCAATCCGATGTTCGCCGACCAACTCGGCTGGAAAACGATGACGCAAACGGTCGCGGGTGCCTATTGGTCGCTGCCCGCAGCGCAGCGCAGGATCACGGCGGTCTTCGCCGACCGCTACGCGTACGCCGGCGCACTCGATTATTACGGCGGGCGCTACGGGTTGCCGGCCGTCATCAGCCCGAACAACTCCTACTACCTCTGGGGAACGCGCGGCTATAGCGGTCGCTCCGTCTTAGCCGTCGGCGCAACCGATTATTGGCTGCTGCTGCACTGGTTCGGGAGCGTTCGCCAGATCGCCGTCTACCGCAACGATTACCGCTGGATGCTCGAGGGTCCGCTGCCGATTTATCTCTGCACGCAGCCTCGCGTTCCGCTGGCCGCGATGTGGCCGGCGTTCAAATATTACGGCCTCTAATAAGCCGGCCGGGAAGGAAGGAATTCCTTCATTTATGGTATGACGTAAGCGTCTATGGAAAACGTGCACGCGGAGCGCTCTGCCGGCTGGTCCGTCCTTTGTTACGTCGCGGTTCTCGTGATTGCGACGTTCCTCAACAGCGGCATGCCGGGGATGGACGTCAAGCCTTCCGATGCGGCGCTGGCGTTCGATCAACACCGGTTCGCGTTGCTGTTGGGCGCGTGGCTCACCTTTCCGGCCGTGGCCTTCCTTCTTTGGTTTTTGGTCGGATTGCGCAGTTATTTGACGGCTGCGCCGGGGCGTCAAGAGGGGCTTCCTACCTTTGCGCTGGTGGCCGGCGTCGTGATGGCGGCCAGCTCCTTGTGGGCGGCGTGCTTGCAGACTGCGGCAGTTTATTTTTCGCCGGACACGTTTGCGGCTAACGGCCTGACCGGAATTTTCGACGCCTTCGTCTTCGTACAAGGTGGTCTCGGCTACGCTCCGGTCGCGATCTTCCTCTTTGCCGCGGCGCACAGCATGCGACGTCACGAATCCGCGCCGCAATGGCTCGCGATGCTCGGATATTTCGCGTCGTTCGGGGCGACGCTGGCGACCTTCTCGATCTTTTTTTCGTCCGGTGACATGGCGCCCGGCGGCGCCGGGCCGGGCATCGTCGGAGCACTGCCCGCCGCGGCCTGGCTGGTTGCGACCGGCATCGTGCTCGTTCAAAATAAACGCGGGTCGGGAGCCACGAGCACGTCGGCGGCATCGTAGCTCGCGTTATTGACGCGCCTCGACACTTCACGCACCGCCATCAGCGCGGCGTCGAACGGGCGCAGCAGCGCGCCCGCCGCATCTGGGGGTAACGGTTCGGGGTCGAGCCAAAGCGCGAGGCTATCCCCCGCAAGAATGACGGGCATGCGATCGTGCACCGGTGCGACGAGCGAGTTGGGACGACACGTCACGACGTCGCACGCCGCCAAACCGTTGCCGGACTCCCAGAGGCCGGCGAAGGCAAACGGCTCCCCGGACTGCAGCGTATAGTAAAAAGGGCGCCGGTCGCGCCACTCGTAGAAGCCGTCGGCAAACTCGATGCAGCGCCGCATAACGCCGCCGCGCCGCGCCGCAATCGATTCGGCGCGAATGTTGATCCGGCCGCGCACCCCCCAGTGC
>JABCZE010000117.1 GCA_013289785.1 Vulcanimicrobiota bacterium
CCCGAAGATACGATGTACGTCGACATCGTCGCCTGGGAACGGCTCGCCGAGACTTGCAACACGTATCTTAAAAAGGGCAGTCCCGTGCTCGTCGAAGGGCGGCTCTCGATCCGCTCCTACGACGATACCAAGCTGAAGGACGACGCCGGCCAGCCGATTCGTCGTCAAGCCACCGAAGTCGTGATCTCGGGGATGCAAATGCTTTCGTCGCGTCGCGACGACGGCGACGCGGGCGATCAGGGCGGCTTTAACGGAGGTCGCAGCACGGCGGCCGTCGGTGCACCCGCACGCGCGACCGATAGTTCGGCCGACGAGCTGGACGACGAAATTCCGTTCTAGCCGCCCAGTGCGGCGTCGATCAGCACTTGCTCGGAGCGAGCTTTCCCGGAAGAATGCTGATGACTCCCGATGAGGCTTCCCCCATGTGCACGTTTTTTAGAACGAACCCGATTCCGCGAATCGTCGCGCCGTTCTTGGTCGAAAACGCGGTGGCGTAGCATTCTCCAAGGGAGTTCCAAAGGCTGCCGACATCGGACGCGCCTTGTGCCGTGTATACTTTCCCGACCGCGAGCGATTTGCTCGACAGGCCGCCCGTCGCCGGGAGCTTTGCACCGAAGATCACGCCGTACGTGTTCATCTTAAACTGTATATAGAAGATCGGGCTGACCGAACCCGGCGGCGGAAACGCGCCGGGATTATAGGCCGTGGTACTGCTGATCAACGCCATCGAGGCGTGAGAAGTAGGGCCGGGGTAATCCATCGTGCCGCCCCAACCCCCAAAACTCGGAACGCAGAGCGTACCGCCGTTGGTGGACAGTGCCTTTGCGCCGACGCTCGCGTACTCTTTGGTGTTCTTTTGGCCCTTGCAGGGCGGTGGCGCGTCGGGCGTCGCCACATTGAGGAGCGCGCCGTTCGTTCCGGTTAGAGCTTGTGATCCGCCGCATGCCGCAAGCGAAACGGCGATTACCATAGCGGCTACTCGGGCCGGTAAATGCATGATGACTCCTTATTAAGGCGGTGTTCAAAGAATGCGTAGGTCGATCACCGCGATTGGCGGACTGCCGGTGTTGTTGAGGACCGCGCTAAAACCGCAATCGTCGGGCTTGTGCGTGAGCGCCTTGAACCAGTACACAACGTGAACGTAACCGGTCTGCTTGCCGCGCTGACCGTGGGTCGTCGCCGAGATTTGCCCGCCGTTCTTGCAGTAGACGGGTTCGGTGTAGTAGCCATCGGGTCCCCAATAGCTAAGAATTGCGCGGCCGTGCGTTCCATCGGCCTTTAGGCGAAGCGCCGGCTTATTCCAGTAGATGTTGCCGGGCGCGGTAGCCCCGATAACGCCGGGGCCGGCGCGGAACGAATCGCCGCCGCAACCGGAAAGCAGCGCCATGGCGAAAAGAACGGCGACTGAGGCTTTACGGCGGTCCATCGGCTTCAATATTTAGCGAGATATCCACGCTGTTCCCGACGATCAGCGGGCCGTACGTCATGCCCCACTGCGTCCGATCGATCGTCACGGTTGCGCCGTAGGCGATGATGGATCGCCCGCGCGGCGATTTCCCCGAAGCGATGACCTGCGCGTTCAATACGACGGGATGCGTCTCGCCGTGCATCGTCAGATCGCCCGCGATCGTAAAATGTTTGGGGTCCGTGCCTTCGACTTTCGTGCTGGTGAAACGTATCTCAGGCGTCGATGCGACGTTGAAATAGTGCGCGGAGCGAATGTCGCCGTCGCGCATGTCGTTGTGCGTGTCGACCTTCGAAGCATCGAGCACGGCCGAAACGGCGGTGGGTATCTGCGCGCCGGCGTCGAGCGTGACCGATGCCTTTTCGATCGGAATCGTGCCGATGACCGGAACGATGCCGAAGTGACGTGCGGTAAACTGCGCGGTGGAATGTACGGGGTCGACCGTCCAGGTCTCCGGCTGCGCGCCGAGCACCGGCTGGGCGGCGAGCATAACGAAGAGTGAGAGCGCGAGCGGAAACGTCTTCATCCTGGCGTTCTTCCCCCTTCGGCGCCTGCGCTCTTCTTTACGTCCGAGCGCTTGGCGATGACCGACTCGAAGCGGCGATCCGGCACGATCCAGAGAACGGCAACGGTGACGAAAATCGCGTCGGCCGCAATCGTCGAAAAAAACGCAATCGCAATGCCAGAAAGATAAAGCGCGGCCGACACCTTGCCTTTTACGTCGGCGTTGACGGCTTTGGCAAAGGCGCCGTCGGGCCCGTTTACCTTGAGAAGCGCCGCTTGCAAAATAAAGAATGCGATCGCATCCATCAGGAGCACGAAGCCGTAGAGCGCCGTTGGGACCGCAGCGAACGGGTTGCGCCCGAGCCAAGCTGTGGTAAGCGGCGCGAGCGACAGCCAAAAGAGCAGATGCAGGTTCGCCCACATCACTTGCCCGTCGATCCCGTCGCTCGCCCGGAGCATATGATGGTGGTTATTCCAGTAAATTCCGATAAAAGCGAAGCTGAGGATGTAGGCAGAGAACGTCGGAATCAGCGCGTGCAGCGACCGCAAGTCGGCGCCGTCGGGCGGCCGCAGCTCGAGCACCATGATCGTGATGATCACCGCCATGACGCCGTCGCTGAATGCCTCGAGGCGCCCGGCTTCCGTTGAGAACCGGGGCCCCCTAATCAATATCTTCGGTCTCTCCCGTCGCGCTAAGGGATAAAAAGAAACCGGCGAGCACGACCAGGCACAGAATCACGGCGCCGAGCACCCAACCCCAGTGACTCGAGGTCCAGTGCTCGTACTTATCCAGCAACGGTCGGCCCGAAGCGATTCATCTCCGGTGCGTTCTATCGTAGCGGCGTTAAGTCTTGCGCGGTCGAACCGGCGCCGTCCGGCTCGGGCCTGCAAGCCGAAACGTTTTACCAATTGTCCAAAGGCGCGGGTAGTGGATTGTGTAAGAATCCAGGACATGTAACTCGCTCGTCCTTCGACTGCGCTCAGGATGACAAAAGGAGAACGAACCACATGACTTCGACGGCCATGCCGACCAACGCCGACCTGCGCGACTTCCTGATGCTCCCCTACTCCGAGCTCGAAGAGCTCAACTTGCGCGCCAAGCAGCAGCGCCAAGAGCGCGTCCCGCTTCACGCTCTGCAAGAACAGCGGCTGAAATATCTGGCCGACGAGCCACGCATCAAAGCCCTTACGGTGCTCTTCAGCGATCTGGAGGGCCGCCTCCACATGCTCGACTACGACAAGAAGTTCTTGCTCAAGTCGCACGACAATCTTACGTTCGACGGCTCCTCGATTCGCGGCTTCACGCCGCAGCGCGAAAGCGACTTACGGCTGTCGCTGGACTGGAGTGCGTTTTACTGGGGACCGGCGGACATCTTTGGGCCCGGCAAAGTGCTCGTCTTCGGCGACGTCTTCGATCGCGATGGACAATCGTTCAGCGGCGACGTTCGTGGCGCGCTCAAGAAGTTTGCCAACGACTGCTACACGAAGGAAGGCTACGCACTCAACGCGGCCAGCGAGATCGAAGGCTTCCTCTTCAAAGGGCTCGACGCGGAGCGACGCTATCACGAGACCGGGAAGTTCGAGTACGTCAATACCGGCGGCTACTATCACTCCTTACCCGGCGATCCGCTGCGCGACTTCATCGATACGGTTGCCGAAGTGCAGCGCGCGATGGGCTTTCAAAACGAGAAAGACCATCCGGAGGTCGCGCCCTCGCAGTTCGAGATCAACTATAACTACGGCGAGGTCGTCGCAGCCGCGGACCAGATCCAGCTCTACAAGCTGATCTGCCGCCAAGTCGCGACGCGGCTCGGAATGACGGCCAGCTTCATGCCCAAACCGGTCGTCGGCGTCAACGGAAGCGGAATGCACACCAACGTCTCGGTGAGCAAGAACGGCAAGAACCTCTTCTGGGATCCGAAGGGTCAGGAGCAGCTCAGCGCCTTCGGCTGGAAGTTCGTCGACCGCATCCTGACGCACGGCGACGAGCTCTGCCTGATGTTCAACTCTAGCGTGAACTCGTATCGCCGGCTCGACCCGCACTTCGAGGCGCCCAATCAGATCAAGGCTTCGGCGATCGATCGCGGCTCGATGGTACGCATTCCGATCGGTAACGAGCGCAGCATGCGCACCGAAGTTCGCTCGGTAGCCCCCGACGCAAATCCCTATATGGTGATGCTCGCGGTCTTTAAGACCGGGCTCGATGGCACGACCAGCACGCTCAAAAACTTGCGCCAAGCCGATCGCTACCTGCCCGACAACATCTACGACGCGATGGCCGCGTTTCGCGCTTCAGAATGGACCGGCAAGCTTCTGGGTGACGACGTGAAGCAACGCTATGCCGATCTCAAACAGGCCAGCGCCGACCGCTGCCCGCGCCTACTCGGAAGCTTCGTCAAAGCGCAAGAAGTGCAGTACCACCACGAAGTCTACAACCAGTACCTATGGAACCTCTTTTAGCCTTCGAGCGAACTAGTGTCATCCTGAGCGCAGTAGTGTCATCCTGAGCGCAGTCGAAGGACGAAGGACGCCTAGCGGTCGTGGGAGGTGCGAATCTGTTCTAGCGGTATGGCGATCACGCTGCCGGTGTCGCTTCCGATGATCAGCGTCGTGCCGACCACGATCGGGGAGCCGACGTTGAACGCGGTATGCATCAGCTTGTCGCCGACGACGTGACCCGTCTTAGCGTCGAGCGCCCACAGATACCCGCCTAAGTCGCCGAAGTAGACGGTGTCGTCGATGTCGACGATGCCGCCCTTGACGGCACCTCGCGTCGGCGTTTCCCAGAGCAGCATGCCGTTGGCTGTATCGAGGGCGTGCATCCATGGCGCGAGCGCGCTGCCGACGTACAGCCGGCTTCCCTCGAGCAACGGAATTGCGGCTTCGTTACGGATAGGAAGCGCGCCGCTCTCCAGGGCGACGTCCCACAAACTTGCGCCGCTGCCGGCGTCGAGCGCGTAGACTCGTTCCGCTGTTAGATCGCCGACGGCCGTCGATGTATCGGGCAGCACCGGCGAGACGTAGTCGCAGAAGATGCGGCGTCCGTCGGTGACCGGAGGGCAATCGCCGATTCCCGAGGCGCCCCGCGAAAACGGGCTGCGCCAGATGATGGAGCCGCCGTCTGCGTGCAGCCGCCACGCCGCGTTGCTGCCGACTCCCGTCGTGACGAAGTCGCCGTTACCGATGGGAAGAATCGCAGACATCGAGGCCATGGACCCCAGCCAGTGCTGAAAGCGCATCTCGCCGCTGACCGGGTCGAGGCCGTTAATCCAGCCTGCCCCGTCGTGGTCGATCAACGTGCCGCCGATGATGGCGGGCGTCGGCATCGCCGAGCCGCTCACCGTAGTTTGCCAGCGCATGTTTCCGCTAAAACGATCGAAGCCGATGAGCGCGCTCGCGCCTTGGCCGACCATCATTGGTTCGGAAGGCGACGAGCTGCGGCTGGTCGGGTCACCTTCACCCACGATAACCAAATCGTTGTAAACCAGGGGCGCGCTCATGAGCGGGTTGGGCACGCGCGCGCTCCATAACACCTTTCCGGTGGTGGCTTCGATCGCGTAGAGCGAGCCGTTGTTGTTCCCGACGTAGATCGTGCCGTCGACCATCGTTGGACTGGCGGAGATTTGTCCGCCGGTTTCGATCCGCCACGACGCGTTGAGGGTACCGTCGACGACGGCGTTGTTTTGCGGGCCCAGTCGAAACTGCGTCCACGCAACCGCAAGCGTCAAAACGATTCGGCCGGCTAGGGCAATCATCAACAATAGAGAGTTCCCGCTCTACAGCCTAAATTCCATTCCGTCGCAGGCAATCTCGGCGGCGGCTTCGCGAACGTGCCGCGAGGCTGCGGAGGCCGGATCGAGCAGCGGATTGGAGTTGTTGAGGTGCGTGAAGATGACCCGGGAAGCGGT
>JABCZE010000118.1 GCA_013289785.1 Vulcanimicrobiota bacterium
GCCGCCGGTTACCAATGCGTGCAGAACGTCGCTCTGCGTAACGCGCGGTCCGAAGCGGTATTCTCCGGCTCGCACCGCCACATCTTCGTCACGCAATCTGGCGAGAATCCGAAACGTGAGCGTGTTGTTGATCACGCCGTCCTCCGCAAGCTGCGTGGCCACTTCGCCGAAGGTCGCGCCCCGCTGGACTACGAGCTGTTGCGGCGTTTGCGGATGCGATCGGTCAACCGCGACCACGTACCAGAAGAGGCCGCACGCGGCGACAGCAACGGCGAGCAGCGAAGCGGTAACCGCGGCACACCGCACGAGGAACCTCACGCGCTCGGCTCGTTTCGCCGCCGCGCGAGAAACGATTCGAGGATCAACGCAGCCGCCATCCGGTCCACAATCGTCCGGCGCTTTTGCCGCGAAACGTCGGCAGCTATCAGGCTTTTGGTCGCCTGGGCGGTCGTGAGGCGTTCGTCCACGCGGTGAATCGTACCGGGAAAAACCTCGCGGAGTTTCTCGACAAACGCGTCCATCTCGCGCGCCGCAATGCCGCGATCGCCGGCGAGCGTCAACGGATCGCCCACGACCAGCTCGGCGATCCCATAGGAATCGGCCAGCTCTTTAATTTGCGTTAGATCGTCCCGCCGGTTCGTCCGCTCGATGGTTGCGACCGGCAGCGCGAACGTGGCGCTCGGATCCGAGACCGCGATGCCGATGCGCTTGCTGCCGACGTCCAGCGCCATGATCACGCGCCAAGCCCACCGAGATAGGCCACGGCCTTCGGGCGGCGGCCAAGATGATGTGCGATCAGCTCGGCAACGGCATGCGTTGCCGCCGGCGTTGCGTGCAGTGCCGCGGCCCCACCGCCTTTGGGCACTGCGAGCGCTCGCAGGTTGACGAGATCTTGCGCCGTCAGTTCGGCCAGATCGCGCCAGCGTTCGCGGCACGCTTCGTCAACGAATCCGCCCGCCTCCGCGTGCAGCCACACGCTGCCGGCCGCGAGGGCGCCACCGCATTGCACGCACCGGTCCAGCGGCGGAGCCAGACCGAGCAAGTCGAGCAGACGAAGGGAAAACCGCGGCAGCAGGCCTAGGGGCTCCGTGCAAGCCGCAATCGATCCGATGGCGCCGGCAAGCAGCTCGTACACCTCGGGAAGTGCGAGGTCGGGTTCGCAAAAGGCGTCGATCGTCTCGGCCATCAGCGAAACGACGGCGTAGCGCTCGGGCTCCACCAGCGTCGGCCACGGCGCCGAGATCGTTTCGGCCGAAACGATCACCTCGAGCGTTCGGCCGCGGTGCATCAAAAAATCACACTCGTTGGCCAGCTCCAGCCGCCCCGCCAAATGACTGCGCATGCGGCGAACGCCTTTGGCAACGGCATCGAGCTTGCCGCGCTCGCGCGTGAAAATCGTCACGATGCGATCGGCTTCGGACAACTGGCGCCGGCGAAGGACGATGCCGCGGGTTTTATAAGCGCGCGGCGGCGTCAGGATCCTCCGATTGTTGCGGTTGATTGATGCTGCCGTTGGTGTAGATGCGAACCGCGAGGATGCGACGGCCGCGGGTTCGATCGATGCGCAGGCGCGTATGATCGTCCGCGACGATCTCTTCGCCTTCGTTGGGAAGCCGTCCGAAGAGGCCAACCGTGTAACCGCCGATCGTCTCGAAATCCTCAGTCGGTATCGCGGTTCCGAGCCTCGCATTCACGTCTTCGATATTCGTTCCGGCTTCGACCACGGCTTCTTGTTCGGAGATGACCGAGATCGGCTCTTGCTCGTCGGCGTCGTGCTCGTCGCGAATCTCTCCGACGATCTCTTCCAAGAGGTCTTCCATCGTCACCAGACCCGCGGTCCCGCCATATTCGTCGACGACGATTGCCAGTGAAAACTTGTCGCGCTGCATCTCTCGCAGAAGCTCGGAGATCTTCTTGGTCTCCGGGACGTGTACCGCCGTGCGCATCAAGGAACGCACGCTCGCGTGAGCCAGCGAGCCGTTTGCAAGTGCGACTAACAGCTCGCGGTCGTGAATGACGCCGACGATATCGTCTTTCGATTCCTGGTAGACGGGCAGCTTCGAATAACCCTCGGCGGTCACCACGTCGAGAACGCGGCGCGGCGAGTCGTCGATCGAAACGGCGACCATCTCCGGTCGCGGCTTCATCACTTCACGCACGATCGTGTCGCCGAACTCCATCACCGAATGAATCAGCTGACGTTCCTGTTCCTCGATCACGCGCTGCTCCGCACCGACGTTGACGAGCACCCGAATATCTTCTTCGGTTACGTACATCGTCTGCCCGTGCTTGATATGAAACGCTTTGAGAATTAGATCGCTCACCATTTGAAACGTTCGCGCAATCGGAGCGAGCACGTATGAGGCGTATCGCATCGGGCGCGCGAGGCGCAGCGCCCAGCGTTCGCTGTCGCCGGTCGCGACGGTCTTTGGGATGATCTCCCCAAAGAGCAGAAAGACGACCGTCATCAAGATCGTCGAAAGGACCGCCGCCGACGGGAGGCCGAGCGAGATCGCGACGTAGGTCGCCAGCGAATCGGCCGCCAGCAGCACGATCGTGTTGCCGACGAGTATCGACGTTAGGAAACGGTTCTTGTCGTCCAAGAGCGTCTGGAGGTCGCCCGAGCCGCGCACGCGCCGGTCGGAGATCGCCCGGGCGCGCAGGCGGGAAATCGAAATCAGGGCCGCCTCTGAAGCCGCGAAGAAGGCCGCGAGCAGGACGAGTACGACGAGCGCGATGAGCTCGTACGGCAGGCCGCCGGGGCTACTTCGGACGGGGTCGGTGTTCAAGTCGGCGCCATTATAACACAACGTGGGGCCGCACCAGCACGTAGATCGCCAAGGCGACGAGCGTGCCGAGTACGGCTCCCCAGAAGACTTCGAAGGGGCGGTGGATCTGTGCCTCCACGCGGCTCTGGGCAACCAAGAAGGCGACGAAATAGGCCAGGATGGCGGCGAGCGGTTTCTGGTAAAAGAACGCCAGCATCGTCGCCCCGGCAAACGCTAGCGCCGCGTGTCCCGATACGGCTCCCCCTTGGAGCGCCGAGCCGCGGCCGACCCAGGCCTTGGCAAAGATCGTCGCGATCGCGACGACCGCCAGCACGATGAGCGCCACGTTGGCCGGCACGGCTTTCACGGCGAAGAAAACGCGGGCCTCACCGCTCATGAGGCCCTGGTAAAAGATCAGGTAAGCGGCCAGTACCGCGCCGATTGCTGCAATGAGGACCGCCCCCGCCGCCGCGTCTTTGGCGCTCTTTGCCAGCGGGTGATGCGCGACGGTCAGCAGGTCGACGATCGACTCGATCGCGGTGTTCATCAGTTCCATGCTGAGCACGAGCGCGACCAAACCAACGGTCGCAATAACGTAGACGCGATCCAAACGCAACACGAGCGTCGTTACGAGCACCAGCGCCGCAATGAGAAAGTGCACGCGCATGTTCGGCTGCGTGCGGGTCGCATAGATTATGCCTTCGAAGGCGTGGTGAAACGAGCGGAAAAACCGGCTGCGATCGACGGGAAGATAGTGCGGCTCGCGTTTGCCTCGCTCGTCGGCAGGTTGGTGCATCAGGCTTTCGCAGCGTACGGCCAGGGAAGTGCGATCGCTTCGGCCAGTTGCCGTTCGCGACGTTCCATCGCGCGCCGTTCGCCGGCGAGCACGTGATCGTGGCCCTGCAGATGCAGCAGGCCGTGAATCAGCAGTCGGTAGATTTCGTCCTGCAGCGGAGCATCATAATCGGCCGCCTGGCGCCGCGCCGTATCGACCGAAATCACGACGTCGCCCAATAATCGCTCGCTGGCTGCCGGCATTCCCGTACCGTCCATCGGAAAGCTCAGCACGTCGGTCGGCGCATCCTTGCCCCGATAGTCGCGGTTGAGCGCGCGCATCGCCTCGTCGCCGACGAGCGTCAGTGACAGCGCGCCGGACTCGCCGATGGCACCCAGCAGCCGCCGCGCGGTTGAGACCAGCGCGCGTCCGTCGACGCCGCTGCGGCGCACGTCATTTCGGTAATGGATCATTGCTATACGCGCGGACGATGCGCGCCACCAGAGGATGGCGCACGATGTCGCGGTCGTCGAGTTCCACGACGCTCACGTCTTCGATATCGCGGAGCCGAGCGGCAGCCGTTCGCAGCCCGCTGCGCTGCCCGGCCGGCAGATCGATCTGCGTTACGTCGCCCGTCACGACCATCTTCGAGTTGCTACCCAACCGCGTGAGAAACATCTTGAGTTGGTCGTCGGTTGCGTTTTGCGCCTCGTCGAGGATCACGAATGCGTCGGCGAGCGTTCGCCCGCGCATGTAGGCCAAGGGCGCAATCTCGAGCGTGCCGCGCTCCATGTACTTGCTGACCTGCGAGTCTTCCAGCAAGTCGTTCAGCGCATCGAAGAGCGGTCGCATATAGGGATCGACCTTTTCGCGCAGGTCGCCGGGAAGAAATCCCAAGCGCTCGCCGGCCTCCACTGCCGGTCGAGAAAGAATCACCCGCGACGCCTCGCGCCGCTTCATCGCCCGGACCGCCATAACGATCGCGAGATACGTCTTTCCGGTGCCCGCGGGACCGATCCCGAACGTGAGCGTCGACTCCTCGATCGCGCGCACGAACTGGCGTTGGCCGGCCGTCCGCGGACGCACTTCGCGTCCACGCTCGGTTCGCACAAGGGTGGTCGGGAGGGCAACGGCCGCATGGTGCGTCGCGGCGTCCGAGAGCGCCAATGCCAGGTCTTCCGGGGTTATGTGGGCGCCGCCAACGGCGGCGTCGAGCACGCGCCGCACGACGCTTTCGGCACGCGTGACGGCGGCGGCATCACCCGCGAGCAGTAAACGGTCGCCGTCGGCATGGACTGCGACGCCCAGCGTCGCTTCAATGGCGGAAAGGTTGCGGTCGTACTCTCCAAAGAGGCGAACGCGGTCGGAAAGCTCGTGGAGGTCGATGGATCGCTGGGCGGTCAACCCTACCGGTATTCGTCGTTGAGGCCCCGGGGCTTTCCAAGCACCTCGGCGGCGATCACTGCCCGGACGAGCTGCGGCCCAGTGCCAAAGAGGGAACGCGGCCTCGGTCTAGGCGCTTGGGGCGTGGCCGGAGGCTCGTTCCGCGGGGCGGGCGGCGGCCGTGGCGTAGCCTCACGCGGTACAATTGGACGCGGCGCCGCGGAACGCGCCGACAGCAGGCCCGGCGAACGGGCAGGCGCCTGGGCCCGAGCCTGCACCGCCTGCAATGCCTCAACAAGCCCGTGCTGTTCCGCTGTATCACGCGTAGTGGGCAAGTCAGCCCTGGCCGAGTCGGAGGGTTGTCGAACGACAAAGGAGAGTTCCCGATGCTCGGGCGGCTTCGCCGCAAGCTGGCGGCGCGCGCTCGATACCATGCTGCCGACCACCCCGACGATCAAGAAGGCGACCCAGATGAGGATCCCGAGATCGCGCATCGCGGCGCTACTTGTTCGCCGGACCCGTGAGCGGTGGAGGCTGCTGGGCGTCGGTTGCCGCCTCGGTCGAAGCGCCGATTGACGAGCGCATCTCCGTATCGGCCTGTACGTTCTTGAGCCGGTAGTAGTCCATTACGCCGAGATTGCCGCTGCGGAACGCTTGAGCGATCGCCTGGGGTATCGTAGCTTCGGCCTCCACGACCTTCGCGCGCATCGCTTGCGTCTCGGCCTTCTGTTCTTGCTCGGCGGCCTGAGCCGCATATTGCCGTTCCGCCGCCTTAGCCTGCGCGATGCGGCGATCGGCTTCGGCTTGACTCGTCTGCAGCTCGGCGCCGATATTCTTGCCTACGTCGACGTCGGCGATGTCGATGGAAACGATTTCGAAGGCCGTGCCGGCGTCCAAGCCCTTGGCAAGAACGGCCTTGCTGATGC
>JABCZE010000119.1 GCA_013289785.1 Vulcanimicrobiota bacterium
ATCTGGTAAGCTACTTCCTTATCGTCATCATGTGGATCAACCATCACTTCCTATGGAGTTTTGCGAAGACGGCGACGCCCCGATACATATTCTGGAACTTCGCGCACATGTTCGCAGCGTCGCTCGTACCCTTCGCGACGGCGTGGGTCGCGGGAACCAGCATGGCGTCGGTTCCCGTGTTCGTGTACGCGGCTGTCGTCGTCTTCGTCAATCTGACATATCATGGATTTGCCTACGCAGTCGTGCCACGCGACGAGAATCCGGCGAACCGGCGCGCGGCACTTGTCCGTTCCACAGTCACGATAGGCATCTTCATCGCCGCCATGCTCCTGTCGTTGAAGTTCCCTCGCGCGGCCTTCGCTGTCGTAACTTGCGTCCTGATCACGTACGCGCACCCGGAAGCAAGACTGCCCGGCACAAGGCTTAGCCGGTAGTAATGCACCACCATCGGTTTCTTACGTTGTCGGGCGCGCGATGTGCCAATGACCGCCAGCGAATGGAATGCCGTTTCCGTTTGCTTGATCGGGTCCGTTATCGCCGGAGTAATTGTAGAGCGGATGGTTTTTGTAATCCCACTGCATGCTCGCTCCGTCGGATCGATTGACGGTCGTAAAGCCATCTCGCGCCTGGGACCCTTGGCTCGGTACGAGTGGGAACCAAACCGAAAGACAGCCGCCGGTGCACTTCCCGCCGGTCGGCGTGTCGACGTCTAAGAAGTACAGCGTGTGACGGTTGGAGGGATTAACGAAAGCCGGTCCGCCCGCGACGGCCTGACGAATGGGAATGTTTGAGTTCTGTTTCGGTGGGGACGTTGGGGGTGGTCCACCATAGAGCCCGCCGCCGCCACCCGCGGGCCCGCCGGAGCCACCTCCCCCGCACGCGGCCAGCGCCATTGCGCCGGCCAATGCCGAGATTCCTAAAGATTTTCTGAACATGTCGCCGTGTAAACCTCCTGTTAAACGATTAGTGTTTGACTTACGTGCAGCGTACACGTTACGAATGAAAGAAGTGTAAAACGCCGACGCATCTCCGCGTTCACGCAGCTGTCGCGTGCGAGTTTTCAGAAGCTTTTCACATCACCGGTCTAGCCTGGGGACATGATACTTTTTGAACGCAGTGCAATCGCGGCGCTTACCGTCCTGGGAGTGATCGTCCTGGCCTTGGCCGCACTAACGATGACCGGCTGAGCGCACTCGGCGCTTTGTCTATCTTCGATGATCGACCGTCTTACTTAACGCTCGTGAAGTGCGATGCCCACCAAATCGTGTAGGCCCAGCCCGGTCTCGTGTGCGCGCCAAAATACTCCTCGACGTAGGCGCGTAGAAACCGCGCAATCGAATCGTTCCGTGAACGCATCGTAGGGTGCCATTGTAAAAAAAGCTTGAAGCGCCTTGGATTCACACTTTCTTCAGACTTAAACTCACACTTTTTTTATAAGACTGTCGCACACTCGCAACATCAACAGACCCACGACATCCCAAAACAACACATATCACCTTTCAGGAGACTTAAATGAGATTACCTCACCAGGTTGCGGGCGTTAGCCTCGCAATGGCGCTCGCAGCGTGTTCCGGCGCCCAGAATGGCGCAACCCCAATGACGCCTCCCAGCGGTTCCGGCGGCAACTCCGGCGGCGGTGGCATTACTCACTATTCCGTTCCGGCTCAACATCAGGCCAGCGTCCGCAACGCCGCGACCACCGCCCTCATTATCGTCGCCAACGAAGGCGCCGGCGCAGGCGGCACGATTAGCGAGTTTTCCGAAAGCGCGAACGGAAACGTCGCGCCGAGCTCGGTTATCACGAACCACAACGGCGGACCCGTGGGCATCGCGTTCAGCTCACAAGAAGGCATCGGCTTTGCGAACGGCAGCATCGGCTCGGGCGGCCAGTTCGGGGTCGAAACGTTCTCGCTGGCCGGCGATTTCTTGACGGGGATCGAGGGGTTCGCGAAACACACTGCGACGAACGCCGTAGCGTTTGATAGCAAGGGCCAACTCTTCCTTTCCGCGTCCTTACCAGGGGGCGGGCGCGCCATCGACGTCTTCCCGCCTGGAGCCAACAACTCGCAGAGCGGTGGCCTAGCCAAGCCGAAGCGCACGATTTCCGATGAGGGTGGCCTGGCGATCGACAGCAACAACCTTCTCTACGTCGCGAATAGCACGACGGCGACGATCGACATCTTCCCGCCGGGATCAGGCACGATGAAAGCGCAGATCGGCGGAAGCAATACCGGGCTGATAGCCCCCGCTACGGTCGCCGTTGACGCCTCGCTCAACGTCTACGTCTTCGACGCTAAGACGGACACGATCAGCGAGTTCGCTGCCGGAGCGACCGGCAACGTCGCGCCGATCCGCACTATCTCCGGCTCGAACACTGGGTTGAGCAACGGGGGCGGCTTCGAGTTCGGAATCGCGGTCAGCAAGACGAGCGGTGACATCTTCGTCTCGAACCCGGTATCGAATGCAATCCTTGCCTTCGCTGCGAACGCAACCGGCAACGCGGCGCCAATCCAAACAATCGCCGGAAGTGCCACGCACCTTTCCGAACCGCTGGGCATCGCGCTGACAGAATAGTGCTAGCGGTTGCACCGATCGTCGCGCCTGCGCAGACGGCAGCGGTTCGGATCGACGACCTCGCTGGGATCCTCGTCGTCAGTGCCACGGTCGACGGCAAGGGTCCCTATCACTTCGTTCTCGATACGGGAGCCGGCATCACGGTCGTCACGCCTAAGCTCGGAAGCGGTCGGTCTGACGGCGGCAGGAAGCGACGTCGTGCACGGCACGAGCGACCAGACGGTCGTCACGCGCCTGACTACGCTGAAGAGTTTAGCTGTTGGTACGGCGATGCAGGCAAACGTCGCGGCCGCGAATCGTCGGAGCGACGTTTCTGCGCAACTACGTCGTGTCGCTCGACATCGCGGGAGGTCGTGCAACGTTCGCGCCAACCACGGCGCAAAACCCGCTCGACAAGAGTAAAGCGCTCCCGCTTACGTTCACCACCGGTCACATCCCAGTCGTAGGAGCAATCGTTGAGGGCGCACCGGGGAGCTTCGAGATCGACTCCGGCAACAACGACGATCTCCTGCTGACGCAGAGTTTTGCCAGCGCACACGGCGTTGGAAGCGGTTATCGCACGCCGACCCACTCCGAATACGTCGGCGTCGGTGGAAGTGCGAGTTCCACGCGGATTCGCGTCGCGAGCATATCCGTTGGCCCGTTCATTCTGCACGGCATCCCCGCCGAGATCTCTCAGGCTAAGTCCGGAGTGCTGCAGCGAGACGGATTGGACGGCAATCTCGGGTACGACGTGTTCCGCCAGTTCGTCGTCACCATCGATTACGGCAATGCCCGACTGTATTTACGGCCAAACGCCGCCTTCGATACGCCGGTCACCGTAGCTGGGACCGGCATCATCCCGGAGCGCAACGCCGACGGGACCTTTGGCATCGTGAAAGTTCTCGATGGCACGCCTGCACCTTACGCTCGGGGAACGCTTCGCGGATCGTGACGATGACCACCGCCGATCTCTTGCCCCAAATAACGCGCTAGCGGAAAGCAGTAGCCGCGACGAAAGTCGCATTTAAGATTTTTTCATAAATGGCAGGCAGAATGCTCGAATGAATCGCTCAATAATATTACCAAGCTCCTGTCTCGCACTGCTCGCGCTCTGCGCGTGCGCCGGGACGTCGACCCCGACCGGAGGAGTTACTCCGGCCACTAGTCTTACGCATTTTACGGCCGTCCGCGACGGTGGCTCACTCGGCCCCGTGCTGACGACTTCCGACCACGGCCAGATTTTCGGCTTTGACATCAACTCAAACGGAAACGACGGCTTCCTCACTTCGGCCCTGAGCGGTGAAATTTCCGTGCAAACGTTCGATGAAAAGACAGGCACGATCACCAAAACCATCGGTACGATTACTGGTAGGAAGGTTGTGAAAGGCGACGACTACGTTGCCGACGGCATCTTCACCGGCGATGTCGGGCTCGTGGATTTTCAAAAAGCCGGGATACCCGGCCAAACGCCGACTAAAGACATGTACCATCTCTTGAACCCGGTGACGAAGAACAGCCTCAACGGTAGGTGGATTCCACCGCTTAAACTCTTCAACGTGCTCGAGTGGGCGCCTAACCAAAGTACGTCCACGAGCGTCTTTTACGGGTACCAGCGCGAAGGATCCGATCCCTTGGACCTCATCGTCTCCGACGTCGGTAAGAATACGTTTGGTAAAGTTATCGGCTTAAGCGAGACCGACTTCGCACTCGGCACGCAGCCGCAACTTGCGGAGGATACCGTCAACAATCTCGCCGTGATGGCGACCTCGCCGAGCTTCGGCGCGGCCGGCGGACCACCGCCGGTCATCTGGACGATCGATCTCAAGTCCGGCAAGAAGAATCATTTCTCCGGCGTCAGCTGTCCCGGGTCAGTCGGGTGCGGCTACGCCAACGGCATCGGCTACGATTCGAGCACCGGCATTGCGTGCACGACCACCGAGCTCGACGCCGGCGTAGAGTTCTACAACGTGGCTAAGCAGACCGGCACTCGCGTGCAGCTGCCCAACAACGCCAGCCAGCTCTCTGCCGGCGCCTTCGTTGCGAACGACGCAGTTCACGGACTCTTTCTCATCGCCCAGCCCGTCTCGAGCACATCGGGTTCGGGCAGCAGCATCCAGGTCTACAACGAGAGCGGAACGCTCGAAGAGTCCATCAACGGCTTCAGCTTCGATGCCAGCACCGTCATTCCGGTGCGGATCTCGATCAATCCGACGTCCCGTACCGGTTGGGTGAACGGGCCGCAGGCCGACCAACTCCAGGAGTTCTCTTACTAGGGTTCCCGAGCGTCACACTTAGTCTTCATTACTTTTTCGCTTACTGCAAGGAGCACCGAACATGCATTTTTCAAAACGGACTCTAATTGCCGCCGTTGCAAGCATCGCGATGATTGCCTCGACCGGCGCCGCCATCGCTCATGGTACTCATGGTATCAGCGGCAGCACCATGAATATGCTTGTCCCAGAATCGCACGGTTACAGCGGCAGCTGGCCGGTGACCGTGACCCACTCGCAACACAGCAACGGTACGTCCTGCCTGACGCTGACCGAAAATGGCAGGAATGCCGGCTCGGCGTCACTCCTCATTGGCAGCCAAAAACTCTCTAACGGCACATTCCTAGTCATTAACCACACCCTCGTGGCGACTATCCCGGTACAGGGATATGGCCAGAACGCCGGATTGGTGTTCATCGGATCGGCCAACCTCGGCATCGGTCCGGGCGTCTTCGAAGATGTCTACGGCGGAGCGGATTTCGACTCTGGTGCGTTAGCGTTCGGCATGAAGGGCGGCTGCTGAAGCTACATCGGCGGAACTAGGCCATTCTTCCCAACAAGCACGAACCTGGCTGCGAGTGCGTCGCCGTTAGCAGTGGCGGATACGCGAACGTGAGCGCCCGGCGTAAGCATCGCCCGCGTGCCGCGTTCGATGTAGACGACGGGGACGTCCGAGGGGATGACGATCGTCTTCGTGCCGCTCGGAAAGATCATCGTGATCGTCGTTCCGGCTGCGGTCGAATGCGCCGCTCGCACAGTGGAGTTGGCCATCATGTTGGGGACTGCGACCGTTCGAACAGTGGAGTTTGCCATCATATGCTTTGCGCTATCGTTCATCTGCGTGAAACCTTCGCCGGTTCCGCGCAACGATGGCGCAAAGATGTGCACCTCAGTGGACTTGAAAGTGCCATCGGGCTGCGGAGCTACAGTCGTGCCGATAAACGACCCCGCGGTAACGGCGGCGAGTGCAGAGCGCCTAACCACAAAGAATCGAATT
>JABCZE010000120.1 GCA_013289785.1 Vulcanimicrobiota bacterium
TTCATTTGCACGCATTCTCTCAATCTGCGCTGATCTCGTAATATCGAGTGCTCCAGCTAGACTTTCCCGGCCGTATTTTGGCCACCTCCTCGGCGCTGCGGCGGTCGCGTGTTCGAGCATTTCCGAAACAAACGGCCAACCGCGCGAGATACGCCGGAGATCCCATCGGTCCGCCGGACGTCCAGCCGGGCGATGTGCCGCTCAAGCGCAACGAATAGGAAGGCGCTCGCCGGCTGTTCAGCTGCTCGCAAGGGCAGCGAAACAGCCTCGATTGGCTCCTGATCCGAGGTAAACTCCTTAGATTGACAAAGCACTCGAGTTATTGTCCGAAAGGAGAATTGTGTGATAACCATTACGGTGAACGGTGCAAGCCACGACGTGGATGTCCCACCCGACATGCCGTTGCTATGGGTCATTCGAGACGAACTCGGGCTAACGGGGACGAAGTTCGGTTGCGGCGTTTCACAGTGCGGCTGCTGCACCGTGCACGTCGACGGGGAGGCCACTCGCTCGTGCGTCTTGCCGGTCTCGCAGGTCGTCGGCAAACAGGTGCACACGATCGAGAGCCTTTCGACCGATAACTCCAGCGCGATCCAGAAGGCGTGGATTGCCGAGCAGGTGCCGCAGTGCGGCTATTGCCAGTCGGGGCAGATCATGGCCGCGGCGGCTTTCCTTCGCAAGAACGCGAATCCCAGCGACGCGCAAATCTCCGATGCAATAACGAATATTTGCCGATGCGGTACGTACGATCGCATCCGCAGCGCGATTCACCGCGCGGCGCAGGGGGCTTGATCGTGGAAGCGACAGCACTGAATCGCGGCGGTTTCATTCGTCTCACCGGCTCGCTTGGCGCGGGACTCGCTCTCGCGTTTTACGTGCCGGGATGTTCTCCCGGCAAACGCAACGGCCAGGGCGACGAGTTCGCGCCGAACGCATGGGTGCGCATCGCGCCCGACGAGACCGTCACGATCGTTCTCAACAAATCCGAAATGGGTCAAGGCGTGACGACCGGGCTGCCGACCGCACTCGCCGACGAGCTGGACGCCCCGATGAACCGCGTGCAGACTGAGTTCGCGCCGGCAGAGCAGCAGTACGCCGACCCGGAGATGGGCGATATGGTAACCGGCGGTAGCACCTCCATGCGCGACTCGTGGCTGCCAATGCGTCAAGCCGGCGCGACCGCTCGCGCGATGCTCGTCGCAGCGGCTGCGAAGCAGTGGGGTGTCGATCCGTCCACATGCACCGCACGCGGTGGAAGCGTCTACGATCCAGGATCGAACCGCAGCGCAACCTACGGCAGTCTCGCGCTCGCCGCGGCGTCGTTGCCGGTGCCGGCGGACGTGCCGCTCAAGACGCCCAGCCAGTTTACGCTCATCGGCAAACAGGGCCAGCGCACCGACGTGCCATCGAAGGTCAACGGCTCGGCGAAGTACGGAATCGACGTCGTCGTGCCGGGGATGGTCTACGCAGCCATCGCGCGTTCGCCCGTATTCGGTGGGAGCGTGAAAAGCTTCGATGCGGCCCGCGCCAAGGCGGTACCGGGTGTAGCCGACGTCGTGCAAGTCCCAAGCGGCGTCGCGGTGATCGCGAAGAACACGTGGGCCGCGTTCCAGGGAAAGGACGCGCTCGTCATCAAGTGGGACGAAGGGCCGAACGCAAAAGTCAGCACCGAATCGCTGTTTGCGACGTCGGAACGCCTGGCGAAGGCGCATGCCGGCGAACGGGTGGCCATATCACGCGGAAATCCCGACACAACCGCAGGAACGGTTATCGAAGCGATTTACCTAGGCCCCTACCTCGCGCACGCGACCATGGAACCAATGAATGCGACGGCGGACGTGCGGCATGATAGTTGCGAAGTCTGGGCGCCGAATCAGGTGCAGTTGCGAGCGCAGGCGATCGCCGCGAAGGTGACCGGGCTGCCAATCGAACAGTGCAAGATTCACACGACCTATCTCGGCGGCGGCTTCGGCAGACGGCTCGAGGTCGACTACGTACAAGAAGCCGTCGAAGTTTCGAAGGCCATCGGGAAGCCCGTAAAGGTGACGTGGACTCGCGAAGACGACATCCAGCACGATTGTTACCGCCCGATGAGCGTAAATACCGTGCGCGGAGTCGTGTCCGACGGCGCGCTCGTCGCCCTAACCCACCAGGTGGTGTCCCCATCGTGGTTCCGCCGCTGGCTACCGTCGGGGTTCAAAGATGGGATCGATCCCCTCGATTTGGCCGAAGTGCTCGACGCTCCGTACCGGGCACCGAACTTCAAGGTTACCTACATCGACTACGAAGGCGGCATTCCGATCGGTTCGTGGCGCGCCCCGAACGCGAACTGGAACGGGTTCGTCACGGAGTCGTTCGTCGACGAGCTCGCGCACGCCGCGGGGAAGGACCCGATAGAATTTAGGCTGGCGGCGCTCAAGGATAACCCGCGGGCGGCAAACGCATTGCGCCTCGTCGCCAAAAAGGCCGGGTGGGGGAGCACCTCCGCCGGACTGGCTCAGGGAATCGCACTAACCACGTGGAACGGCAGCTACGCGGCGATGGTAGCCGACGTATCGATGTCCGGAAACATGCCAAAGGTGCATCGAGTCGTCGCCGTCGTTGATTGCGGTACCGTAGTTAATCCCGACATTGTCGTGCAACAGGCGCAGGGCGCGACGAACTTTGGCCTCTCCGCCGCTTTAACCGGAAAGATCACGATTGCCAATGGCCGGTGCCAGCAAAACAACTTCTACGATTACACGGTGCTGCGGATGGCCGACGCGCCTTCCATCGACGTGCACATCGTAGCAAGCAACGAGAAGCCCACCGGAATCGGAGAGATTTGCACGCCGCCGATTGCGCCTGCAGTCGGGAACGCCATCTTCGCGCTGACGGGGAAGCGCGTTCGCCGGCTACCGTTCAGCGACGGGCTGGTGTGACGATGCGAACCCATCAACCGGGCGAAGACCGATTCAAAGCAATTCTTCCAGAGCAAGTCGACTGGCGTCCTTTTCCGGCGTTTCCTCCGGGCGTACTTTTAGCCGTTGTCGTCGGCCATCCGACGGAGCCGGGGCCGTACGCGATTCGGGTAAAGGCGCCGCTCGATGCCAAGCTGATGCCGCACAGACACCCTGAAGATCGCATCTACACCGTCATATCCGGCGTCTTCTACATCGGGTTTGGCGATGAGTTTGACGGTAACGCCGTGACCGGGTATCCACCCGGCACGGTGCTCGTGCTTCCCGGAGATACCTGGCATTTCCACTGGGCTAAGTCAGGCGAGTACGTCACGCAAGTTACCGCTATCGGACCGCTCGGCCTCGAGTATGCGAACAGCGCTGACGATCCGCGCGCCAGCCCACCGCCGAGTCGTTGAGCGAGGTCATTCGGGGGCCAGGTTGCGCCGTGCCGAATCGTCCTTTCCGCTTACTCGTTCAGCCTTCAGGAGGCCGGTATGAGGATTTCAGGTTTTAGTCACTACGCGCTTACCAACTGCGTGGTTGTTGCAATGCTGGCAGGTTGCGGCGCCCTTCGACAGGCTCAGGATGACATGCAGCCGCCGGTCGCTGCGCCGGGAGCGATGCCGCAGGCCGGTCCGGTTGGGGCAGCTGCGTTGAGCGAACGCGATGACACTAGCTTCCACATCCTTTACACGTTCCTTTCGCGACGCGCGCGCCAAAGTGGTTGGGGTGCGGGTCTGCCGACCGCCGTGAACGGCCAGTTCTTCGGCACGACGGGATGGGGCGGCACAACCAACAACGGGGTTGTGTATACGATCGACACTTCCGGAAAGCATGAGCGAGCGATTTACTCGTTCCGCGGTTCCCCCGACGGCGCGTTTGCAGGCGACGCGTTACTCCCACTCGACGGCTTACTGTATGGGACGACCTTCCGGGGCGGCATTTACGATCTTGGCACCGTGTTTAGCGTGACTACAAGTGGCGAAGAACACGTCTTGCACTCGTTCCAAGGCAGCGACGGATACGGGCCAGATTCCAGACTGGTATTGTTAGGCGGAAAACTCTACGGTACCACCGAGTACGGCGGCAATAGCTCAAGTGCTGGGGTCGTTTTTGAGATCACGGCAGATGGCCAGGAGCGTACGATTCACATATTTGGAACGCGCGACCAGGATTACGCTACCTTTCCGTGCTGCCTTCTCGCGTTCAAAGGCAAGCTCTATGGCGTCACTTCTACTGGCGGCAACGGCTCCGGCGTGATTTTTGAGCTTGCTCCATCGGGCCAGTATCGAAATGTACACGTCTTTACAGGCAAGGACGGTGGCGGCCCCACTACAGGCCTCGTCGAACTAAACGGGACGCTCTATGGCGTGACGCATGGAGGGTACGACGAACATGGCGTGTTTCAACGTGCAGCATTTTACGCATTGCAGCCCCCGGATCAATTCCACATCATCGCCCGCATGGGGAATCGCACCGGCGGCGCCCCCGGCGGTGACTTGACGGCACTAGACGGAAAATTCTTCGGCGTTTCGTCGGGTGGCGGAGGCTACCGAGGCGGAGACGCGATGGAGATCGACACGTCTGGGCGCCTCCGTGTGATTTACGCATTTCAACACTCCGGTGGCAGTGATCCGGGCTGGATCCTCGATTACAAGGGCGCGCTCTTCGGCGAGATGCGTTGGGGTTCTCCCAAAAACGGCGGAACGATTTATCGCCTAACGATCTCACCATAGGCGGCTCTTCTTGTTGTGATTCGCGAGCGAGGCGCCGCGTAAGATTGATTCGCTAAACTGGTTGCGCGGTTGCGGCGCGATCGCGAGTTCCAGCGCCGGCGGTTGACAAACGAGTCGATGACGGTCCCGACGTATCGCGTGGTGCCTTCGATCGATAGGTCGGTGGCGCCCGCCATGTGCGGCGTTTCAAAGCTGTGCGTGCGTCCACGAGCGGATCCGAGATCGGCGACGGCAGAAACAGACATCCGGTCAGCAGCAAGAGAGGGGTTTCGCTGGGCGCAGACTCATTTCGAAGCCCGTGACCCAATTCGGTGCGGGCCAGTTTCGAGGCCCAGATCCGAGGCATTAGCGGACGTTGGCATCTGATGCGTAATCTCTTTGCTTGCCAACCGTTGCGAAACGCTCGGGCAATAAATTTACGCCAACATACACTCGCATGGCAAACGCTACGACGAAAGTAATGGTTACTTACGATGACAGCTACGGCCGCATCATGACGCTCGACGCGGCACTCAACCATCACTTCGGCTATACGACGTTTCGTCCGCTGCAGCGCGAGATCGTAGAGGCGACGATGGCTGGAAGCGACGTGGTGGCACTCCTGCCGACCGGCGGCGGGAAATCGCTCTGCTATCAACTGCCGGCACTGCTCGAGCCCGGGCTCACGCTGGTTATCTCGCCGCTGATCGCATTGATGAAGGATCAAGTCGACGCGCTCGAAGCCAATGGTATTCCGGCAACGTTCCTCAACAGTTCGCTCGATCCGTCGGCGACCGGAGATCGGTTGGCAGCGCTGGACCGTGGTGCGTACCGGCTGCTGTACGTCGCACCGGAGCGCACCGTGATGGCGGGGTTTCTCGCCCGCTTAGAGCACTGGGGCTTGCGCCGTATAGCGGTAGATGAAGCGCACTGCGTCAGCGAATGGGGGCACGACTTTCGCCCCGAGTACCGCCAAATCGCATTGCTGCGCTCGCGTTACCCCGACATTCCGATTCTGGCGCTCACCGCGACCGCGACCGGACGCGTGCGCGACGACATCGAGCGCTTCCTCGAGTTGCGGAAGCCACGCCGCTTCGTCGCAAGTTTCAACCGGCCGAATCTGCGCTATGCGGTCTT